>NZ_JEYB01000013.1:0-86462 GCF_000582255.1 Acinetobacter sp. 1566109
ATTAAATCGTAGCCATTTGGTGTGTGGTAAAGACGCACTTATTTTGCCATGTTTAGGCCGTACCGAAATTGATGAACAGCTTCATGGCCCACAAGCGATTTCGGTTGAAGACTCAATGAGTAATGTTCACTTGTCGGCAGGACGCAATACGCCAATTTCTAAAAACATATTGTCGGAACCGGATATCGTAGCAAGAATGGCTGAAGCAGTACTTCCAGACAGTCAGATTAAATGGAGATGGTACATCGAAAGTTATGATCGTATTCGTGACTCAATTGCCGATGTATTTGATGAGTTCCATGACTTTAATTTACGTGTTTATAAACCGGGCGGTTTCCACCTAGAGCATCCAGCCAATCAGCACATCTGGAATACCAAGAGTGGTAAAGCGCAGTTTATGATTACGCCGCTGAGTGAGGTTTATGCCGATAAGGAAAATCAGTACGCTGCGGCATATACCGAAAGTAAGGTTTATACCTTAATGACCACTCGCTCTCATGACCAATACAACACCACTTTATATGGTCTAGATGACCGTTACCGCGGAGTGTTTGGTCAGCGCCGTGTGTTGTTTATGAACCAAGCTGATATTGATGAAGCAGGCTTTGAAGCAAATCAGTGGGTCGATATTGAAAGCGTTTTCTCGGATGGCGTGAAACGTATTGTGCATAGTTTCCGTATTGTGCCGTATAACATTCCGCGAGGCAGCTTGGCGGCTTACTATCCGGAAACCAATCCTTTAGTGGCCTTAAGCAGTCACGATAAATATGCCAAGATTCCGGCATCAAAAAGTGTTCCTGTGATTTTGCATCCCGGGAATGCACCAGAGCACTTTAACTTGGCAACAGCAGTTGACCCTGAAGATGCCAATAAGAAAGTCAGCAGCCTCTAAGTGAACCTGTTTTTTAAAATGAAATCTAAGCAAATGGCGCTCTAAACAAGCGCCATTCTTGAAATAAAGGAAATAATTTTGACACCACATGCTTATGGGGTTGAAACATTGCCAGTACAGCGGTTTAACAAAACCGAATCTGAAAATGTTTTAGATCATATTGTGCAAGAGTACCCAATTGCTTTGGTATATAACGGTATTTCACATGCGGTGATGATGGCAACACCGACCGATGTCGAATTATTTGCCAAAGGTTTTAGTCTCTCGGAAGGCATTTTGACCAGTTTAAAAGAGCTATATGTCCTTGATGTACATCAAAATGAATTGGGCATTACGGTGGAAATGACCATTTCATCGAGAGCATTTGCCGCATTAAAAGAACACCGTCGTATGATGGTAGGTCGTACAGGCTGTGGTTTATGTGGCATTGAAAGTTTGGAGCAGTTTCAGTTAGATGTTCCCAAAATTACAACGCATGCATCAAAGCTATGGCTTGAGCAAATTCCGAGTGCCATTTCTCATTTAAAAACTCAACAAGAAATTACTGCTTTAACGGGTGGGGCGCATGCCGCTGCTTGGGTGGTTGATGGTCAAATCGTGGCTTTATTTGAAGATGTTGGCCGCCATAATGCTTTAGACAAATTAATTGGTTATATAGCGCAAGAAAACTACGACACCAGTTTAGGTTTTGTGGTGATGACCAGTCGGGCAAGTTATGAACTGATACGAAAATGTGCTCAGCTGAATATAAGTCTACTGGCGTCAATTTCAGCACCTACTAGCATGGCCATACAGTTAGCCAAACAATCTGGCCTGACATTGGCAAGTTTTTGTAGGGGAGACCGGTTTGTTTTATATACAGAAATTTAAAATATATCGTTCAATATGAGGGGCTTAAAACGAAGCTCATCTGACATTTCTGTTGCTTTTAAGCTATGGATAGATTTTATAGATTATTATAAAACTCAAAAGGTTCAGAGTCTGTCCAAATGTCTTGGTTACAATCACTAAAAGAATGGGCAAAACGTCTAAAAAAACAAATTATTATGCTTTGGTTTGCCTCAAGGCATCCTCAAATGCCGTGGTTACCCAAAGTGATTGCGGTCGTGGCTGTGGCTTATGCTTTTAGTCCTATCGACTTAATTCCAGATTTTATTCCTATTTTAGGCTTTGTAGATGATGCCATCATTTTACCGATACTCATTTGGCTAGCGCTTCGCTTTACGCCTCAACAAGTCATTTTAGATGCAGAACAACAAGCCAAAGAATGGTTAGATGAACATGAGAAAGGGCCACGAAATTATTTGGTTGCTGTACTGATTATTTTAATTTGGCTCACACTTGCCGTGATGGCTTACTTTTATTTTGGTGGTGGTTTGTAGTTGAACTGAGTCTTAAAACCTGTGCGAATTTAATACCCTTAACATTGTGCTTTGCTACAACTCAAAGGATAATAACGTTTTTATAAACTATGGGTTGCAGACCATGAAAATCGTCGCAGATGAAAATTTGGCGTTTACCGATTACTTTTTTTCAGAATTTGGCGATATTCAACACCATGCAGGACGCACCTTAACGCACGCAGATGTGAAAGATGCTGAAGCTTTATTGGTCCGCTCAGTTACTGCTGTAAATGAAAGTTTAATTCAAAACACCGCTTTAAAATATGTAGGTAGTGCCACAATTGGTACTGATCATTTAGATATTCAAGCCCTAGAAAAACATAATATTACATGGGCCAATGCCGCAGGTTGTAATGCACAGGCAGTTGCTGAATATGTCATTACCGCTTTACTTCATTTAGATGGTAGCCTTTTAGAACAACAAGAAAAATTTACGCTAGGCATTGTGGGGCTTGGCAACGTGGGTAAACGTTTAGCTTATATGGCTCGGTTGCTTGGCTGGAACGTAATTGGCTTTGACCCATATGTAACATTAGATTCAATTGAAAATGTGAACTTTAAAACCCTATTACAACAAGCCAATGCTATTTCAATTCATGTGCCACTCACCAAAAACGGTGAACATGCGACATATCATCTTTTCAACGAAGAAACTTTTGCAGCGCTTCAACCAGATACAATTTTAATTAATAGCGCTCGTGGTCCGGTTGTGAAAGAAGCTGCTTTAATCGAAGACATTCAACGTACCAAACGTAAAGTTGTACTTGATGTATTTGAACATGAGCCAGTGATATCAGATGAGCTTTTAAATATGTTGGCTTTGGCGACACCGCATATTGCAGGTTATAGCTTGGAAGGAAAAGCTCGTGGTACACAAATGATTTATGAAGCGTTTTGCCAAAAATTTGGCTACGACATTAATAAGCGTTTCGAAACGCAGTTGCCTGCATGTGAAGATTATTTTTCAGGACATGACTTAAAAGCAGTATTAAAGCAAAAAATATCTCATATTTATGATATTGCTCAAGATGATGCCAACATCCGTGCCTGTGTTAAAGATGGCAAAGTAGAGCAAAAAGCATTTGATTTATTACGTAAGAATTATCCACTGCGCCGTGAATGGGCAGCACACGGGGGACCGCAAGCATGAGTTTAAGTTATCAACCTACGTGTTCAATTGATGCTTTAAAGGCTCGTGCCAAACTTTATACCCAAATCCGTCAGTTCTTTGCAGAACGTGGGGTCATGGAAGTTGAAACACCCGTAGTTTCACAAGCAGGCGTTACCGATGTGCATTTGGCTTCGGTTCAGGCGTTACGCCATATCAATGGCAAATTACAGACTCAGTATTTACAGACTTCTCCTGAGTTTGCCATGAAACGTTTGCTAGCAAGTGGTAGCGGGCCGATTTATCAAATATGCAAGGTTTTTCGTGATGATGAACACGGGCGTAAACACAACAGTGAATTTACCATGCTCGAATGGTATCGTCCGGGTTTAGACTTAAAAGCATTAATGCATGAAACAGCCGATTTATTGCAAACCTGTTTACAGCATCGTTTTGGCGAAGTTCGTCCATTTATTTTAAGTTATAAGCATGCCTTTCAGGACCGTTTAGATATTAACCCGTTACAAGCAACTTTAAAGCAACTCAAAGATACTGCAAATCGTGTGGGGTTAAATCTCGATTTAGGTGATGACCGCTTAGCTTATATGGACTTGTTGTTTTCTCATTTTGTTGAGCCAAGTTTAGGTTTTGATGCACCTGTCTTTTTAACTGACTTTCCGCCAGAAATGGCGTCTTTGGCAAAAGTGAAAGTAGATGAAGATGGGGAAGAGGTCGCAGCGCGTTTTGAGATTTATATCGAAGGTCTGGAACTTGCCAATGCTTACGATGAATTGCTCGATGCAGAAGTTTTACGTTCACGCTTTGAAGCAGACAATGCAGAACGGGCTAAGCAAGGGCTTCATGTTATGCCATTAGATGAACACTTGTTAGCAGCTTTGCCTCATATGCCAGAATGTTCAGGAATTGCTTTAGGCATAGACCGATTACTCATGGTTGCAACCGAACAACTTAAAATTGAAAAAGTCATCGCATTTCCAGCCGAAATTGCCTGAGGGCGAGCAAATAAAAAAGCCACATATAGTGGCTTTTTTATTTGGAGCTTATTTAAATTAAGCTTGTTGAATACCTGCAACCACCCAGTCTTGCTGAGAGCCAACAGGTTTTACAAAGTGCCAGATTTCTGTAAATGGCTGTGGCAAGCTATTTAAATCTTCACTTACTGTACCTGTGAAGCGTACGCTCACAATGTATTGACCATTTTCAGTCGCACTATCTACAACCATTGCATTTAAGTTACTAAACTCGGCAACGTCTTGATCTTGATTCTCCATGATGTCGTTATACATAGAGTTATAAAGTTCAGGTGTTAAGTAGCGACGAATTTCTTCGATGTTACTTGCACTGTTGATTGACTGAATGTGGTTAAAACGCTGACGGGCAACACGTAAGAAAGAAGCAGGTTCACTACCATCTGGTAACTGGTTGCCATTACTTGTTGTTGCACCACCAAACGGTGCTTGAGTTGCTGTACCACCACCAACAGACTGACCAAAAATATTGGTATTGTCGTTTGAGTTAGTTGGTGCAGCTGAACGGCCAAATGTGTTTTGACCGTTGCTGTTTGGAGCGTAAGGATTATTTGCTGCTAATTTTTTTTTCCCGCCCAATTTGCGGAATACAAAAAAGGCAACAGCAGCAGCAAGTAATACCCATAACCAGCCTGGGATACCACCTTTCTTCTCTTGTTGCTGTTGAGCTTGAACCGCTTGTTGCTCGTTGTCTGGCTGGGTTACACGTTGTTCAGTTGATGTTGGTTTGTCATCAGCTAAAGCATGTGCTGCAACAGCACCTACGGCAGCACCAGCTACACCAGCTGCAACCATTGAACCAACACCCGGACCAGATCTTTGAGGTGCTGTAGCAGGTTGTTGAACTGGAGTCACTTGACGAGGTTGTTGATATGACTGGCTTGAAGTGGTAGAGCGTGCCATGCCGTGGCTTTTACCACCACCTGCACGTTTTGCTTCAGCAAGAGGAGAAATTGCCAAAGCAGCCATTAAAATACCGGTTATCAAGCCGCGCTGGTGTACTTCCATAGGAAATTCCTGTTTAAAATTAATTTGTAATTGTATTTATGCAGTCATTTACACTAAATTTCAACTATAAAAATATGTTTTTTTATGTCAATTCATCGCTGAGCTGCATCGCTTCGGTAAGGGCTTCATGTAAGCGTGCCACAGCAATTACTTGTACTCCCGGAATCGCTTTTTGTGGTGCGTTGCCTCTAGGTAAAATGACATATTTAAAGCCATGTTTTGCTGCTTCTTTTAAGCGTTCTTGTCCATTCGGTACAGGTCGAATTTCACCTGAAAGACCAACTTCACCAAAAACTGCAAGTTGCTGAGGCAATGCCTTGGTACGTAAACTTGATGCACAAGCTAGTAAAACAGCCAAGTCAGAACCTGTTTCAGTAATTTTTAAACCACCGACAATATTGACATAAACGTCTTGCCCTGTAGTTTGTACACCACCATGACGGTGCATTACAGCAAGCAACATGTTTAAACGGTTTTGTTCAAGACCAAGAGCGACACGTCTAGGTTGTCCTTGAGCATCATCAACTAAAGCTTGAACTTCAACTAAAAGCGGGCGCGTTCCTTCACGGCTAATCATGACAATTGAACCGGGAATGGCTTCGTCATAACGACTTAAGAAAATAGCAGAAGGGTTAGCCACTTCACGTAAGCCTTTATCGGTCATGCCAAATACACCAAGTTCATTGACTGCACCAAAACGGTTTTTCACCGCACGAATCATACGATAGCGTGAGTCTGATTGGCCTTCAAAATAAAGCACACAGTCCACCATATGTTCTAAAACACGTGGGCCTGCCAGTGCACCTTCTTTGGTCACGTGACCAACAATAAATAATGCCGTGCCACTATTTTTTGCATAGCGGGTTAATAACGCAGCAGATTCACGAATTTGTGAAACCCCACCGGGTGCAGATTGAAGCGTTTCTGTGTAAAGCGTTTGAATCGAGTCCAAAATTGCTACCACAGGGCGTTCTTGCTCTAAAACTTCACAAATGCGTTCGACACAGGTTTCAGCCATGACTTTTAACTGGTCTGTAGGCAAGTCAAGGCGCTGTGCACGTAAGGCCACCTGAGACAATGATTCTTCACCCGTAATATAAAGTGCAGAACTTTTTGCACTTGCCATGTGGGTTGCTGTTTGTAAAAGAATGGTCGATTTACCAATACCTGGGTCACCACCAATCAGGACTACTGAGCCTGTGACCAAGCCACCGCCAAGTACGCGGTCAAACTCGCTAATACCTGTAGGTAAGCGGGTTTCATGAGAAACCGAGACTTTATTTAGTGTTGTTATATTGGCAACTTGGCCTGCGTAGCCCCCAATTTTAGGACGAGCGCGATGGGCTGTAGTAGGTTCGAGTTTAACTTCAGTCAGAGAATTCCATTCACCACACTCTGAACATTGACCAGCCCATTTAGGATGATCCGCACCACATTGTTCGCAACGGTAAACAGTTTTGACTTTGCTCATATTCGACTTCGGTTTGTTAACTTCATAATCAGTAAAAACAGAGTATAGCAAAACGACACCCTGAACGTAGGCAGAACCCGATCATTTTTCAAAGGCTTATTTTTCACGCGTTGTCCAAAAATATTGGAATGTATTTTGCTTTAGCTAAGGTGGGAAATTTTTAGGATATTTACCTATGTCTAATCTTCAGCATCATGATCATGCTGGCGACTTACAGCGAAAGCTTACCAATCGCCATTTACAATTGATCGCTATTGGAGGGGCCATTGGAACAGGCCTGTTTATGGGGTCGGGCAAAACTATTTCATTGGCGGGACCATCAATTTTATTTATCTATTTAATTATTGGCACCATGATTTTCTTTCTTATGCGTGCTTTGGGAGAGGTTTTACTTTCAAACCTAAATTATAAGTCGTTTGTCGATATGGCTTATGACCTGATTGGGCCTTGGGCTGGTTTTTATGTCGGGTGGACCTACTGGGTAAGTTGGGTGCTCGTAGGTATGGCAGATTTAACTGCGGTGACGAGCTATCTGAGCTTTTGGCTCCCCAATGGAGTTAGTTTTAGCCCAATAGAACAGGCAATGATTAGTGCAGGCTGTGTTCTCTTTCTATTGATTTTAAACTTATTGACGGTTCGTTTATTTGGCGAAGTCGAATTTTGGTTTGCGATTATTAAAATTGTTGCCATTATTGCTTTAGTTCTTGCCGGCATCTATATGGTAGTGACCAAGTTCCAATCACCATCTGGCTCTGTTGCGGCTATTTCTAATATTTGGAATCATGGCGGTATGTTTCCTCATGGGGTAAATGGTTTCCTTGCCGGCTTCCAGATTGCGATCTTTGCTTTTATTGGGGTAGAACTGGTCGGAACCACAGCTGCTGAAACTAAAGACCCTCATAAACATTTGCCTAAAGCAATTAACGCAATTCCGATCCGCGTCATTTTATTCTATGTATTGGCATTAATGGTGGTGATGTCTGTAACGCCTTGGGATCAGGTAAAAGCAGATCGTAGTCCATTCGTTGAACTATTCTTAATGGCAGGTATTCCAACTGCTGCAATTATTATGAACCTAGTGGTGTTGTCATCGGTCATGTCATCGATGAACAGCGGTATTTTTTCAACTAGCCGAATGATGTATGGCTTATCGCGTGATGGTCAGGCACCTGAAACATTAGGTCAGTTGACTAAAAGCGCAGTTCCAGCAAATGGTTTAATTTTTTCCTGTGCCTGTATTATGGGTGGTGCTTTATTACAATATTTTGTGCCCAATACGATTGAAGCATTTACCTTGGCAACAACGTTATGCACTATTTTATTTTTAACGGTATGGATTTTGATTTTGGTGTGTTATATCCGCTACCGTAAGTTATCTCCTGAACTGCATGAAAAATCGAACTTTAAAATGCCGGGTGGGGTAGTAATGAGTTATGTCGTTATTGTTTTCTTCTTATTTACGATTGCAATTTTAAGCCTTGAAGCAGACACAGCTAAGTCGCTTATGGTCAGTCCAATTTGGTTCCTCGTTCTTGCAATTGGTTACTTTGGTTTTTATAAGTCAAAAATAAAACGTAATTTTGCCCAAGAATAAATAACTTAGAAGCAAAATATAAAAAGGCAATCGATCTGATTGCCTTTTTTAATTGAAAAATCAAAGTGGTTCAAGTCTTAATTTTAGACTGGAAGGTGCGTTGTATTGCTATGTTCTTGTGCGTATTATCGGATTTAATTGTATGTATCTTGAAATTATCAGCCATACAGACAAAAATTGGTTAGCTGAAAAGTTGTCAAAAAATATACATTTAAAAGATACCTGCAAATGGTGCGATATCGTCTTTTTGATTTGAATTTAGCTAACGGACTAAAAAAATTACTGGAGTGTATTCATAAAATGTCGAATCAAAATCTGAGTGATCCTCATGAACAAGGTGAGCTCCATCGTAGTCTTTCCAATCGGCATTTACAGCTGATTGCAATTGGTGGTGCCATTGGTACTGGTTTATTCATGGGGTCAGGTAAAACAATTAGTCTTGCCGGCCCATCTATCTTATTCATTTATTTGATTATTGGTGTGATGGTGTTTTTTGTCATGCGTGCGCTTGGCGAATTACTCCTGTCAAATTTAACCTATAAATCATTTATTGATTTCACCACAGATTTAATTGGCCCATGGGCAGGTTATTTTGTGGGATGGACCTATTGGTTGTGCTGGATCACGATTGGTATCGCCGATCTGTCTGCAATTATCTATTACTTACAATTTTTCAATAACGGCCAGCCTTTCTCACCAGTTGAAGGGGCAATGATTAGTGTGGCTGCTATTGTATTTATTATGGGTTTGAACCTGTTAACTGTACGCCTATTTGGTGAATTAGAGTTCTGGTTTGCGCTTATTAAGATTCTTGCGATTATTATTTTAATTGCAGTGGGTCTATGGATGATCTTTACTGGCTTTACTTCTAGTACGGGCGAGGTGGCTTCATTTACTCATTTATGGGCAAATGGCGGTTTCTTCCCAACAGGGGTGCATGGCTTCTTGGCTGGCTTCCAGATCGCGATCTTTGCTTTCGTGGGCGTAGAACTTGTTGGAACAACAGCTGCTGAAACCAAAGATCCTGAGCGTAACTTACCTAAAGCGATTAACTCAATTCCAGTTCGTATCATTATTTTCTACGTCTTGGCATTGCTTATCGTGATGTCGGTAACTCCGTGGAATAGAATTGATCCCGCGATCAGCCCATTTGTAAACTTGTTTAGCCAAGCTGGTATTGCGGCAGCAGCGATCTTGATGAACTTAGTAGTATTGTCATCAGTTATGTCTTCGATGAACAGTGGTGTATTCTCAACAAGCCGTATGTTGTTTGGTTTATCTCGTGAAGATCAAGGTCCAAAAGCTTTTGGTAAATTGAACAGACGTGCAGTACCTGCAAATGCATTGTATTTTTCTGCTGCATGTTTATTGTTAGGTGCGGCATTACAGTATTTTGTACCAAATACAGTTGAAGCATTCACTCTTGCCACAACGCTTTCAACTATTTTGTTCATTTGCGTGTGGTTACTAATTATCTGGAGTTATATCCGTTACTACACGACACGCCCTGAGCTGCATGCCAAATCAACATTTAAATTGCCGGGCGGCCTATTTACCTGTTGGATCACGATTATTTTCTTTGTTGGCATGATTTATGTGCTGTCTTTAGAGCCAGATACTTTTAAAGCATTGAAAGTCAGCCCAATCTGGTTTGTTATCCTGATCATTGGTTATTTCTTCTTCTATAAACCACGTCATAAAAAGTAATGAAATTGATTTACTTATGACTAAACGCCAGCTGAAAAGCTGGCGTTTTTTATGCATATTGTTTTTCTATTCAAGTTTACTCTTTAGCCGCTTGCATGATCACGGTATACTGCATCGAATTGTTTAAATCAGGTGCTCAGATGCTTCGTGTCATTTGCCTCATCAGTTTATTGAGCAGCAGTATTTTGCTTACAGCTTGCGGTCAGTCAGGAGCATTACAGCTACCTTCTGATCCAAATTATGACCACCGTGCAAAATACTTGCTCTATCGTAATAAAGAATCAAAACAAGTTGTGCAAAAAGATGAAAAGGCTGAACAGCCAGTCGAGTCATCATCAGCTCCAACCCAAACAACTTCACCTTAAGCTTTGAAATAAGGACACATTCATGAGTTTCACCCGCATTAATGGAGTATTGCATGCAGAGCAATGTTCTCTAGAGCAGCTTGCGCAGCAATTTGGCACACCGTTATATGTTTATTCAAAAACAGCTTTTGAAAAACATTATTTAGATATGGACCGTGCCTTTGACTTTATTGATCATCAAATCTGTTTTGCGGTGAAGTCTAACTCAAACTTGGCTGTTCTTAGTGTCTTGGCAAAACTTGGTGCGGGTTTTGACATTGTGTCTGGTGGTGAGCTGGCTCGTGTTTTAAAAGCGGGTGGGGATGCTTCTAAAATCGTATTTTCAGGTTTAGGTAAAACTGAAGTCGATATTGAAACCTCACTCAATGTAGGCATTGCTTGTTTTAATGTTGAGTCTTATGCAGAGCTAGACCGCATTCAAAAAGTAGCTGCTCGCTTAGGTAAAAAAGCGCCTATTTCTTTGCGTGTAAATCCTGATGTCGATGCAAAAACACATCCTTATATTTCAACTGGTTTAAAAGAAAATAAATTTGGTATTCCAAGTGATGCTGTTTATGAAACTTATCAATACGCAGCTTCTTTACCTAACCTTGAAATTGTAGGTATTGACTGTCACATTGGTTCACAGCTCACTGAAACTAAACCATTTGTTGATGCTTTAGACCGTGTCATTGTGATGATTGATGAGTTGAAAAAACTAGGCATCAATCTTAAACATATCGATATCGGTGGTGGTTTAGGGGTTTGTTATAAAGATGAGACACCGCCAAGTGTTGAAGAATATGCAAACTCTATGAAACCTGCTTTAGAAAAATTAGGCTTAAAAGTCTATATGGAGCCGGGCCGTAGCATCAGTGCAAATGCGGGCGTACTTTTAACTAAAGTTGATTTGCTTAAACCAACTACACATCGTAACTTCGCTATTATTGATGCAGCAATGAATGATTTAATCCGTCCTGCTTTATATGAAGCTTGGATGGATATTCAGCCTGTTGTGCCACGTACCGATACTGAAGAAAAAGTATGGGACCTCGTTGGTGCAATTTGTGAAACAGGTGACTTTATTGGTAAAGACCGCTCACTTGCATTACAAGAAAATGATTTGTTGGCTGTACTCGGTGCAGGGGCTTATGGTTTTGTGATGAGTTCAAATTACAACACGCGTGGCCGTGCTGCAGAAGTCATGGTATCAGGTGAAAACAGCTATTTAATTCGTGAACGTGAAACGGTTGAGTCGCTTTGGGAAAAAGAACGTTTATTGCCTGAGGAGTAAATGAGATGTTATTAGAATTTACCAAAATGCATGGTTTGGGCAATGATTTCATGGTGGTTGACCTAATTAGCCAAAGAGCTTATTTAGATACAGCAACCATTCAACGTTTGGCAGATCGGCACTTTGGTGTTGGTTTTGACCAGCTTTTAATTGTTGAACCACCAGATGTACCAGAAGCTGACTTTAAATATCGTATTTTCAACGCAGATGGTTCTGAGGTTGAACAATGTGGTAATGGCGTACGTTGTTTCGCTCGTTTTGTGCATGAACGTCATTTAACCAATAAAACCAACATTACCGTACAAACCAAAGCAGGTATTGTTAAGCCTGAGCTTGGGCAAAATGGTTGGGTACGCGTAAATATGGGCTACCCAAAGTTTCTACCAAATGAAATTCCATTTGTTGCCGAAGAGCCAGAAGCTTTATATACCCTTGAGTTGGCAAATGACCAAAACATTAGTATTGACGTAGTCAACATGGGTAATCCTCATGCGGTCACTATTGTTCCAGACGTACTCACTGCTGATGTAGCAGGTATTGGTCCACAAGTTGAATCACATAAACGTTTCCCTGAGCGTGTTAATGCTGGCTTTATGCAAGTAATTGATGAAAAACATGTTCGCTTACGTGTATTTGAACGTGGTGTTGGTGAAACTTTAGCTTGTGGTACAGGGGCATGTGCTGCTGCGGTAAGTGGTATGCGCCGTGGTTTGCTTGCGAACTCAGTTGAAGTTGAACTTGCTGGTGGTAAGTTGCAAATTGAATGGCAAGAAGGTGATGTGGTCTGGATGACTGGTCCAACAACCCATGTATATGATGGGCGTTTGGATTTACGTTATTTCCAAGGTTAATCGCATAGCCTAAATAGAAGCCTCTTTTCATCAGTTAAAGTGATAAAAGAGGCTTTCTTTTATATGTACAATAATTTTTTAATTTTATTATCTTTTACTTAAAGCTAATTTCAATGCGAACAGAACAAAAATACTGCCTGTAATTCGGTCCATATATTTCACAAATTTAGGTTGTTTTAAATAACGTGAAATCGGTTGCATAGCCATAATTAATAGACTTGACCATAATACGCCAATCACGACATGAATCATTACAAGTCCCATCACCCAAGTGACAGCAGATGCTTGGGCTGGAATGAATTGCGGAAGAAATGAAATATAAAAAATGCCAACTTTGGGATTGAGTAAATTGCCAAAGAAACCTTTAACAAACCAATTCTCTGATGTAGAGCGATTTGGATTATTTTCTTGTATGACTGCAAGTTGGCTACGTGGTTTTAAAATCATATTTAAACCCAGCCATGCTAAATAAGCTGCACCCATCCATTTCAATAGATTAAATGCTAAGTCAGATGCCATGAGCAGGGCACCTAAACCGCAGGCCACGATAACTCCCCAAGCAATACAGCCAAGACTAATTCCAAGAGCTGCTTGAAATGCTTTAGATTTACCTTCAAGTGTGGCAGTGCGAATAATTAAGGTTGTATCTAAGCCGGGAGTAAGCGTAAGTAAAGTAATGGCAATTAAATAAGGAATGAGTATGGTGGTCATGGCAGCAAGGTCCAATGAATACTTGGTATAAATTGTAATATATAAGTTAGATTCATTATGCTGTGCGATATGAAATTTTCATGATCAAATAGTTTTTGGTACACTCAAAAAAATGGGCAAATAATGGAGAGCAATTTGGATTTTGCATTACAACTGCTCTCAATGTGGTTAAAAGAAAGAAAAATTCAAAACCAGTCTGAGCATACAATCACGGCTTATGAGCGAGATGTGAAAAGCTTTCTTGAATTCTGTGACTCAAAAAAAATTGATTTAAGAAATGTTGAAGCTTCAGATTTACGTGAATATCTGGCTCAGCGTGTTGAGCAAGACCAGTTAAGCGCAAGTAGCATGCAGCGTCATCTCACTTCTATACGCCAGTTTATGAAGTGGGCTGAACAGGGCAAATACCTAGAAATTAATCCTACTGACGATTTTAAATTGAAACGCCAGCCTCGGCCTTTGCCGGGCATGATTGATATAGAAACGGTTAATCAAATTTTAGATCAACCTATGCCGGAAAAACCAATTGATCAGCAATTATGGTTGCGAGATAAAGCCATGTTGGAACTACTTTACTCAAGTGGTTTACGACTCGCTGAACTACAAGGCCTAACCATTAATGATATCGATTTTAATCGTCATCTTGTTCGTATTACGGGTAAAGGAAATAAAACCCGTATTGTCCCGTTTGGGAAAAAGGCAAAAGAAAGTCTATTGAACTGGCTCAAAGTTTATAAAATCTGGAAAGGGCATTTTGATCAAAATGCTTTTGTATTTATTTCACAGCGTGGTGGTGTGCTCACTCCACGGCAAATCGAGAAACGTGTAAAACTTCAGGCACAACGAGCAGGTGTAAATGTCGACTTACATCCGCATTTACTTCGACATTGTTTTGCCAGCCATATGTTATCAAGTAGTGGTGATTTGCGTTCAGTCCAGGAAATGTTAGGCCATAGCAACTTATCGACTACCCAAATTTATACGCATATCGATTTTGATCATTTGGCTCAAGTGTATGATCAGGCTCATCCGCGAGCGATCAAGCATTAAGTCATTTAAGTTAAATTATTTATCAATACGCGACTTTGATTGCACTGAATAAGATGAATGTAGAGATCATTTGTACTTTTTTACAAATTTGTTTAAAAGAAATATGTGAAATTACCCAATTGACCATTTTGAACTTTGCACATTTTGTCGGCATATATGGCCTAAAAACGATAAAATTTGATTCATTTATAAGGCGCTTATGTTTCTGACTAATAAGGTAAATAAGATAAAAAGATAATAAAAATCAATGTATAAAATAGACTTTAAAAAGAATAAAATAAGGGCGAGTCAGCTGTGAAATTTTTTTTATGAACTGATGATTTCATTTTTTTTGTACTGTTCCAGAAAATTGTGACTTGACCGAAATGCCAAACACATTGCAAGATAGGGTACCTAAAAAATTTGAATTGAAGAGTTAATATACTTTTCTCAACATTTACTTTTGCTAGAACAGCCGAGGATTACATGAAGGCTCTTGTTGCTGTAAAACGTGTGGTTGATGCCAACGTTAAAGTTCGTGTTAAGCCGGACAATAGTGGGGTTGACCTTACCAACGTTAAAATGTCAATTAACCCATTTTGTGAAATCGCAGTGGAAGAAGCGGTTCGCTTAAAAGAAAAAGGAACAGTATCAGAAATCGTTGTTGTTTCTATTGGTCCTAAAGAAGCTCAAGAACAAATCCGTTCTGCAATGGCTTTGGGTGCAGACCGCGGTATTTTAGTTGAAACCACTGATGAAATTGGCGCTCTAGAAGTTGCTAAAATCTTAAAAGGTGTTGTTGACGCTGAGAAACCAGAACTTATCCTTCTTGGTAAACAAGCAATTGATGATGACTCTAACCAAGTAGGTCAAATGCTTGGCGCATTATTAGGTGCTGGACAAGGTACGTTTGCTTCTGAAGTGAAAGTGGATGGCGGTAAAGTACAAGTGACTCGTGAAATCGACGGTGGTTTACAAACTGTTGAACTTGCGCTTCCTGCAATTATTACAACTGACTTGCGTTTAAACGAGCCACGTTATGCTGCATTGCCTAACATTATGAAAGCTCGTAAAAAACCGCTTGATACTAAATCTCCTGCTGATTACGGTGTTACAGCTGGTACTAAGCTTAAAACTGTTAAAGTTGAAGCTCCAGCAGAACGTAAAGCTGGCGTACAAGTGAAATCTGTAGATGAGCTTGTTGAAAAATTGAAAAATGAAGCGAAAGTGATCTAATACGGAAGGATAAAATCATGAGTATTTTAGTTATCGCTGATCACAACAACCAGACACTTAACGGTGCTACTTTAAACGTTGTTGCTGCAGCTCAAAAAATCGGTGGTGATATTACTGTATTAGTTGCTGGTTCAGGCGCTCAAGCAGTTGCTGACGCTGCTGCTAAAGTTGCTGGCGTGAGCAAAGTATTGCTTGCTGACAACGCGGCTTATGCAAACCAATTAGCTGAAAACGTAGCTGGTTTAGTTGCTGACTTGGCTAAAGGTTACAAATACGTTTTAGCTGCTTCTACAACGACTGGTAAGAACATTCTTCCACGTGTTGCTGCGCTTCTTGATGTAAGCATGATCACAGACATTATTTCTGTTGAATCTGCGAACACATTCAAGCGTCCAATCTACGCTGGTAACGCGATTGCAACTGTTCAATCTGACGAAGCAATCATTGTTGGTACTGTTCGTGGTACAGCATTTGATCCAGTTGCTGCGGAAGGTGGTTCTGCTGCGATTGAAACAGTTGGCGAAGTAAAAGACGCAGGCATTTCTAAGTTTGTATCTGAAGAAATCGTTAAACTTGATCGTCCAGAATTAACAGCTGCTCGTATTGTTGTATCTGGTGGTCGTGGTGTAGGTTCTGGTGAGAACTACCACAAAGTACTTGACCCATTAGCTGACAAGCTTGGTGCAGCACAAGGTGCTTCACGTGCAGCAGTTGATGCAGGCTTCGTACCTAACGATTTCCAAGTTGGTCAAACTGGTAAAATCGTTGCACCTGAGCTTTACATTGCTGTAGGTATTTCTGGTGCGATCCAGCACTTAGCTGGTATGAAAGATTCTAAAGTTATTGTTGCAATCAACAAAGACGAAGAAGCGCCAATTAACAGCGTTGCTGACTACTGGTTAGTTGGTGATTTGAACGCTGTAGTACCAGAGTTAGTAAGCAAGTTGTAATTTACAGCTTGTCACTTATTCGAAAAACGCCCTTGTGCTATAAATAGCCAAGGGCGTTTTTTATTTAGATCATTATTATGAATATTAATTATTCCGCTTCCATCGAAGCTCATCAATTGCACCAGTCATTGGTGAGATTGGCGCGGGCAGATATGGCACGAGATTATTTATGTATTCGATCTAAAAATCAGTATGGGCTTTCCAATATTAAAGTTAGCCAGTTGCATATGGGATTTATTCTATATGGGCAACAACAATTAAATCTTCAAACAAAACAAATCAATTTTAGTGCTGGTGATCTCTATATTATAAAACCCGATACGGTTATCGATGCAGTTAATCTGCCTGACCCTATAACGGGTGAGTATCTCACTATTCTTGTGCCTATGTGTGACGAAGTCATTCAAGCTGCACAAATGATTTGGGCGAAGCCCGTAGTCGACAGAACAGAAGCAATATTAAAGTTTTCAATTGATGATTTCGCTACCTCTTTAACCGAGTGGCAAACAGCTTTGTTTAATCATGATGTGGTGAAAGCACGTTTATGTATTACCGCTATGCTTGTAAAGTTATGCCAACAGCATTGTTCAGATGTGCTAATTGTACCGCCACCTAAATTGACAAAAATCATTCATGATTGGGTAATAGAGAATCCACAGCACCATTGGCAGTCTAGTGAGTTTGAAATGCGACTAGGTTTGAGTAGTGCAACACTTCGCCGCAAGCTTAGCCATGAAGATACGACCTTAAGAGAAACGATTACGCATGCCCGTCTTACTTATGCACTTGAGTTGTTGTATTCGAAAAAACTACCCATGAAAACCATTGCAGCAAAATCTGGATACCAGTCTGTTGCTATTTTTCGTGATCGCTTTGTAGAGCGTTATGGTATAGATCCAGCTGTTCTAGCTGCCGAATAAGTCAATTTGAGCGTTTCTTATCGCTTATTGAGCGATTTAAACAGATAAAAACCAATAGAGTTAAAGTATGACAATACCAAGGACTCTATGATGAAATCATTAAAATCACTTGCGATATTATTACTGCTGAGTACCAGTACAGTTATACATGCAGAACAAAAGCCAACCGTGCATCAGGTTGATGGTTACTTTTTACAACCAGTAGGAAACCTTAAAGTAACGGCTTTATTTGATGGAGAACTGGGACTACCTCGTAGTGATTTACTGGGTATTTCAGCTGAAAAAGCCAATCGACTGTTTGCAGAAAACTTCGTTCCTATAGATGAACATAATCAGATTGTCACGGATTTCTCCGCCTATCTTGTACAAACACCTACACAAAATATTTTGATTGATGCAGGGACTGCAAAATGTTTTGGCCCAACTTTAGGTCATGTACGTGAAAACTTGAAGAAAGCAGGCGTACAGCCTGAACAAATAGATACGATTTTAATTACACATGCCCATCCCGATCACTTATGCGGTATTACACTTGATGGCAAAATGGCTTATCCAAATGCGAAAGTTTATCTGGCGAAAGAAGATGTCGACTTTTGGACATCATCTGCAAATGAAGCAAAAGCCACCGATTTTTTTAAACCAATATTTAAAATGACGCGTGATGCATTACAGCCATACCAAAAGGCAGGACAGTTAGTTGCTTTTACCAAAGCCACTTTTAACGTACCGAATGTTCAACTCATCGTGACTCATGGTCATACGGAAGGTCATTCTTCATATTTAGTAGATGGACAAAACGGCCAAAAGTTCTTAGGTCTAGGCGATGTGGTGCATTACGGTGCAGTCCAATTTCCTTATCCTGAAGCAAGCTACAAACCCGATACTCATTCGAATCAGGCTATAGCTGTTCGTAAGAGTATCTTTGAACAAGCCTATAAAAACCAATGGTGGGTGGGGGCAGCACATATCGCTTTTCCTGGCATTGGACACATTGGTAAAAGCTCAACAGGATACCAATGGATACCGGCTCAATATCGCTCTGTAAATTGATTCTTTAAAAAGTGTAATTAGCTTTAAAAATAAACTCGGAATCTTTAACTCAAATAGCGCTAAGTTGAGCTAAGACGAAAAGTTAGATTCTTTAAATAGATGAAATGTGTTCTAAAAAGAGCACTTTCATGCTGTTTATATTTTGGTCGAATAATTGAGTTTTAATGAATACATTTAAAAGTAGAAACCTATAATTTTAACTTATTAATTCTAATAGAATTTTTATTGTAAAAAAATGCTATTTTCAGATCGCTAAACTCCCAGTTATCGAGCAATTTATGCTATAGTATACAGCTATATTTTTTTCGATTTTAGTTCACTTTCCGGAACTAAATTTTTTGCAAGATCAAGACATATAAACGGATAGAAATATCTATCTGTAAGAAGGAGTATGCATGAGCGTATCGGAAATCCGACCGATTGCCATTGAGGACGAACTCAAGCATTCATATTTAGATTACGCAATGAGTGTAATTGTATCTCGTGCATTGCCGGATGTGAGAGACGGTCTTAAACCTGTTCACCGTCGTGTGCTTTATGCCATGCACGAATTGGGCAATGACTATAACAAAGCCTACAAGAAATCTGCTCGTGTCGTTGGGGACGTAATCGGTAAATATCACCCGCATGGTGACTCAGCTGTTTATGAAACCATTGTTCGTATGGCTCAAGACTTTAGCTTACGTTATTTATTGGTTGATGGTCAGGGTAACTTCGGTTCGATCGATGGCGATAGCGCCGCGGCGATGCGTTATACCGAAGTCCGTATGACTAAGCTGGCACATGAGCTTCTTGCAGATTTAGAAAAAGACACAGTTGACTGGGAAGATAACTACGACGGTTCGGAACGTATTCCTGAAGTACTTCCGACACGTGTTCCAAACTTGTTAATTAACGGTGCTGCGGGTATTGCTGTAGGTATGGCTACCAACATGGCACCACATAACATGACTGAAGTTGTGAATGCATGTTTGGCTTATGCTAACAATCCGAATATCTCGATTGAAGGGTTGATGGAATATATTACCGGTCCTGACTTCCCTACAGGCGGTATTATTTACGGTAAATCAGGTATTGTTGATGCCTACCGTACCGGTAAAGGTCGTTTGCACATTCGTGGTAAATACCATTTCGAAGAAGATGAAAAGACAGGTCGTACAACCATCGTCTTTACTGAAATTCCATATCAAGTAAACAAAGCAAGAGTGATTGAACGTATTGCTGAGTTAGTAAAAGAGAAAAAACTTGAAGGTATTTCAGAACTTCGTGATGAGTCTGACAAAGAAGGTATGCGTATTGCAATTGACTTGAAACGCGGTGAAAACGCAGAAGTCGTTGTAAATAACTTATTCTTAAATACCCAGCTTGAAAACTCATTCAGCATCAACATGGTTTGTCTAGACAATGGACAACCAAAGTTGATGAATCTGAAAGATATTATTGCGGCATTTATTCGTCATCGCCAAGAAGTTGTGACACGCCGTACCATGTTCGAATTACGCAAAGCGCGTGAACGTGGTCATATCTTGGAAGGTTTGACAGTTGCCTTAGCTAATATTGATGAAATTATTGAAACCATCAAAACTTCTGCTAACCCTGCTGAAGCGCGTGAGCGTTTACTTGCTGGTGAGTGGGCAGGTGGTGGTGTTGTTTCATTACTTGAAAAAGCAGGTGCTATTTCTGTTCGTCCAGATGAAATTGAAGGTGAAGATCCAAATCGTCCATTTGGTCTAAGCGATTCAATTTACCGCTTATCTCCGACACAAGTAGGCGCAATTTTAGAATTACGTTTACACCGTTTAACAGGTCTGGAACAAGACAAGTTACACGCAGAATATACTGAAATTTTAGGTCAAATTGCTGAACTTACAGCAATTTTAAACGACTTCAACTTGTTGATGGGCGTTATTCGTGAAGAGTTAGCACAAGTATTACAACAATATGGCGATGCACGTCGTACTGAAATTGTTGAATCTCGTGTTGATTTTTGCCGTGAAGATTTGATTCCGGAAGAGCAAGTTGTATTAACTGTTTCACAAACGGGTTATGCAAAAACTCAACCACTTTCAGACTATCAGGCACAGCGTCGCGGTGGACGTGGTAAGTCTGCAACCTCAATGAAAGATGATGACTTTATTCAACATCTGATTGTGGCATCGAATCACGCGACTGTACTTTGCTTTACCAATGTAGGTAAAGTGTACCGTCTAAAAGTATTTGAGGTTCCTCAAGCATCACGTGGGGCAAAAGGTCGCCCAATCGTGAACTTGTTACCTCTAGATGCAACAGAAACAGTAACTGCAATCTTGCCGTTAACAGAGTTCCCAGAAAACCACTATGTGTTTATGGCTACAGCTTCTGGTACGGTTAAGCGTGTTGAGTTAGAACAATTTGCAAACATTCGTTCAAATGGTCTACGTGCTATTGAGCTTAATGAAGAAGATACCTTAATTGGTGTTGCGATTACTGATGGTAATCAGCAAATCATGTTGTTCTCTAACGAAGGTAAGGCAATTCGTTTTGCTGAAACTGACGTACGTGCAATGGGTCGTACAGCTAAAGGTGTACGTGGTATGCGCGTGAGCTTTGCTAGCAGTATCCTAAGTGAAGAAGATGCAGATGTAGAAAATGATGAATCAGATGATAATGATGATTCAGCAGATTCGAATCTAGTAAGTCGTATCGTATCGCTTGTCGTTGTACCTGAAACAGGTGAAGTACTGTGTGCGAGTGCCAACGGTTACGGTAAACGTACTCCTGTAAATGACTTCCCAACCAAGAAACGTGGTGGTAAGGGCGTTATTGCAATTAAAACAAGTGAACGTAACGGTGAGCTAGTTGGTGCAGTTTCTATTGATGAAACTAAAGAATTATTGTTGATTTCTGATGGTGGTACGCTTGTTCGTACACGTGCAGCAGAAGTTGCAATGACAGGCCGTAATGCTCAAGGTGTTCGTCTCATCCGTTTAAGTGAAGAAGAAACCCTCGTTGGTGTAGTTTCAATTGAAGCTGTAGAAGACGAAGAAGAACTTCTTGAAGGCGAAGTAGATACGACTGAAACTGATAGCGAAGAAGTTGTATCTAATAATGAAGATACTTCTGAAGAGTAAAACGTTTTAAAATAAAAAAGGAAGCCTAGGCTTCCTTTTTTATTTCTCGTCTATTTATTTTGCTGGATGGAAAATAAATACATCATAGTTTCGGTAATGTAGAGTTTTTACCGATGGGTCTTTAGTCGAAAAATTATTTGGTTGACTTACCACGATTAGATCTTGCTTTTGAGATAAAGCATCTTTGAGCTGCTGTTCGCTCCACAAATACTTTTTAAGTTGGGGCTCAAATAACAAGCCATCTTTAATTTCTAAAGAAGCACTATCGGAATGGACACTATCCCATTCATTTACAATATAGACAGGCTGTTTAAGCTTTAAAAGGAATGGCACATCATAAAAATAGTAATTGTAGAAAACTATTTTTGTAGATGGAGTAATGTACTCAGCAAAATCTGTTTGGCCAACATTATTTTTGGTATCTAAAATACGAACGGCAAAAGGAACAGAGCTACATAAAACAATTAAACTTATAAAAATATAGTTTAAATAGCTCACTTTTTGCTTTTTGTATAACCACACTAAAACCAGTGGGAGCACAATTAACAGCGCACCAATGGTATAAATAAATACAGCTTCGTGTTGGAAAAAGGGTTGATTTGCACGAATAAAACGAGGTGTAGCAGCAATACCAATTCCAAGAAGTATAATAAATACAGGAGTACCCCAAATCTGTAATTTGGTTTTATAACTGCTTTCAAGAATCTTATTCATCACAAGTGCTAAGAAAATAGCAAGAGGTGGCACAGCAGGTAAAATATAGCCCGCTAGTTTAGATGGAGGAATAGAGAAGAAAACCGTAACAGAAATAAACCACCATACAAGCAGGGCAAATACACCTGATTGCTTATAGTCTTTAAAAATGGCCTTAATAGCCTCAAATCTACTCGCAAAAAACCATGGTAAGCAGCTGACAAATAAAATAAGCAGATAGAAACACCATGGTTGTTTATTATTAAATTCTTTTGAACTAAATCGACTAAATTGTTGGTCAATAAAGAAGTAATGTAAAAATTGAGGATATTTACTTTGTACTGCATAGAGCCATGGACTAATGATGAGCAAAAATAGCAAGATCGCCAATGGATTAAGAAGCGAAGGTATTTTCTTCCATTGTTTTGTGTAGAGTAGCCACGGCAACAGGATCATACCTGGAATGAGAACGCCAATGAGACCTTTACTTAGAAAAGCAGCTGCACCAGCGATGTAACCTAAAAATAAAATAGGTTTACGTGCAGAAATGGTGAAATCAGCAAAGCATAAAACACTAATCGTAATCCATGAGGCTACTAGTAAATCATGGTTAATATATTGACTACTGCCAAAAAAAAGCAGGTTGGTCGCTAAAATGATAACCGTAAGCTGTGCTACGCCTTCCGAAATATGCTTTTTTACAAATAAGAATAGTCCCACTAACATGAGGGTACCAGCTAAAACAGGTACTAACCGTAATACCCATACATGTACGCCAAAAAGCTCCATAAAAATAGAACTTAACCAGTGTAGTAGAGGGGGTTTATGCATGAAAGGCAAACCATCGATTCGTGGAGTTAACCAATCTCCAGACTCGACCATAGCTCGGCTAATATCTCCATAGCGTCCTTCATCAGGTACAGATAGAGGTCTTATCCAAGAAAGAAGAAGTAACCAAAACGGTAAAAAAAATAATAAAAATTTGGAATTACGAAGCCATTGCTGCATACACAATCCTTAATGTTGAAATGCAAAAAAACGGTTAAGCAAGAAAGTCACGACAGAGGTCAGAACAATTGCAATACACACTAAGGTTGAAACAGGGACATTAAAATAGAGGTTCGAGAGTAGAAGAAAACTTTCATTAAATAAAAAACCTAAGCCTGCAACCAATGTGAATTTTGGTAGAGTCTGACGATGATCAAGATGCTGTGCTTTGAAAGTAAAAATACGATGCCCGAAATAGCTCACCCAATAGGCAACTAAAAATGCGAGTAAATTGGCGTATTGCAGTGCAACATGCTTCTTAAACAGAAGCATGGCGACACTATAGTGAGTAAGTGCTGCTGCGGCTCCGGTAGTAGCAAACCGCGTGAGCTGAAGAATATGAGCAAACATGTTAGAAACTAGAGAAAGTATTTTCCGGCTTTGTGATAGATTTTTCTTGTTTAATACGAGAATGTTCGGATGCAACAATATATTTTGGTCTATTTTTTACTTCAGCGTAAATACGACTAATATATTCACCAACAATACCTAGAAATAACAACTGTATACCGCCAAGTAAAGTCATACCTGCTGCAAGTGTTGCCCAACCTGGGACAGAAATTCCTTCGATCAACGTTTTAATGATGATCCATACGCCGTAACCCATAGCACCTAAAGCCAGAATTGCGCCTAAATAAATACAGATGCGTAAAGGTAAATCTGAAAAACCAGTTAAACCTGACATAGCCAAGTTAAATAGAGATTTTACGTTAAAACTAGAACGGCCGTGCTGACGTTCCTGTTCAGAAAAATTAACGCCTATACTTTTAAAACCAACCCAAGCATATAGGCCTTTCATATAGCGATTTTTTTCTGGCAATTGTTTAATTGCTTCAACAACTTTTGCGTCTAATAGACGAAAGTCTCCAGCACTTTCTGGAATATCGATCGGTGAGCTTAAGTTTAATATACGATAGTAACCTTGAGTTAAAACACGTTTAAGCCAAGATTCAGTGGAGCGATTACGAATGCCATACACCATGTCATAACCATTTTTCCAAAGGTTGATCATGGTTGGAATTGCTTCAAATGGGTGTTGAAAATCCGCATCAATTAGTAAAGTAACTTCGCCTGTCACATGATCTAAACCAGCACTTAAAGCTGCTTCTTTACCAAAGTTGCGTGAAAGTTCAAGCACAACTAAGGGATAGTCATCAATCATTGTTTGCAAAATTGGAATAGTATCGTCCTTACTTCCATCATCGACCACAATAATTTCATAGCTAAGATTTTGCTGTTTTAGACTATTTGCTAAAGCAGGAATAAAAGTTTTTAAATTTTCTGCTTCGTTATAAGCTGGAACAACGCAGGATAAAAATGGTTTTGTGTTCATTGCATTGCCCCTAGTCTAGTGAGCTGGATACCATATTGCTGACAATCAATTTGAAACTGATCCGAACTAAAATATTCATATTCTTGTATTCGGGCGTGCTGAATCGGATCTTGATCATTTGATTCTGCAAGTGCTGGATGGCACATTATCAGTAAATGGTCTTTTGCATGTGCAAGCCAGTATTGATTGAGTTCGCCATAATCAGTTTGCTTAAAATCATAAATACCAGCAAATTGGTCGTTCTGATTAAATTGATATGTTTGACATGCTTTTGCCAAAGAGTTAGAACCAAGTGCAGAGAGCACACGAGTCTTAAAACGATAGTGAGGTAAATCTATCGGATGTTGTAAATTTCGAATCCAACCCGTAAATTTTTTCTCTTTTAACAATTGCAGCAAAATATCGCGTATAAACGGAAATTGATGAATATGTTGATGTCCATCAATAAAGTCTGGCTGTTTTCCCATGGCTGAAACAAATAAGTCCCATTGCTCTTCAATACATTTCGTAATTAATTCACGATTCAGGCTTGAAGACCATGCACGTAAAATAAGCATAGGTAAGGAAAAAACAGTATTACCTGAAGCGAATTGATGGGTAAGATTTAAATGCAAACCGATATCAATTTGATCGCTAAAAGGTTTTAATTTGGCAGCAGCAGTTTCCCACAATTCAGATTGGGTCATACATGAGGTTGCCTGTAGGGCACCTTGTTCAATGAGTTGAATAATTGCGTCTGATATTTCTGCATTCATTGCAAAGTCATCTGCGCAATAACACACTTTTGCCATATCCAGATTCCGTCATAGGCAGGATTACAGAATACTCTGCGTAGCTGCTGAAAAACTATACTAATTACTATGGAGAAAATTTCTTAATTTCAACTTAAAGTTTTCTTAAGGTTTCATGACAATTGATACAAATTAATACTTTGAATTTATTTGTTTTTTTAGATTTTTTTGGTCAATTATTTAAGAAATAAGCTTTAACTATAAGATTTTATAGTAAATAAAAATATAATTTATGCACATTTATGAATCCTTAAATTTATTTGGAATTTTTTAAACGTGAATGAGCAATAATTAAAAAAATGATTCCAATTGTTGCAAGAAAAATCAATTTAGGAATCACAACATTTAAAGGAACACCCATTTGGTTAAGCTGTACAAACATTTGTACACCGTTTGTAGAAGGTAAGCACCAAGCAAACCATTCTAGCCATTCAGGCATGGCATGGTGGGGCCATGCGGTACCAGTTAATAAGAAAAGAGGAACTGAACTAAATACGATAATATGTCCGGCACGTTCAGGCATATCTAAAAGTGAACCAACTAACATGCCTAATCCAATCACACAACTAATAAAAATAGGAACCGCGACGAATAAACCAATAAAGTTTCCACCATGTGGGTAGTCGTTGAACCACAAGGTAAAACCAAAAAGATAAAAGCTGCTTAAACAACCAATAGTAAACAGGCTGGCAAAAATTCCAGCAAAGCGAATAGACGTAATTTTTTCATGCTGTTCGCGGTAGCTTGCAATCAGCATGGCTAAACCTAATACAATCGTTTGGTGAATAATGAGTGTTGCAACTGCTGGAAAAATATAGCTTCCATAACCTGAAAGGGGGTTAAATAAAGGAACTTGATGAATAGAAAGAGCTGGTTGGAAATGTGTACGTTCTCCAAATTTTTCAACATATTCTTTTAATGTAGCTTCAATAGATGTAGCAAGACCTAACCCAATTTCTTTAGTTTTTAAGAAGTTGGTTGTACTTAAGTACAAGCCAATTCCACCAGTTTCTCCGCGGCGTAGGCTCTGTGTTAAGTTGTTGGGTAAAAGCAAAATACCATCTGCTTTTTGCTCGCGAACCATTTGCTCAGCTTGGAGAAAATTAGCAGTCACATTAACAATTTTAACGTGCGGACTATTGCTTGCTTGTCCAATAATTTGAGAGCTTAAAAGACTCTGTTCTTCATCAACCACGACAATTGGAATTGATTCGGCACGTTCAGCTTTATAAGCAGTTGGATAAAAAAAGCTATAAAGAATGACTGATAAAATCAGTGTCGTGAAAACCGAACTGTTACCAACAATATCTTTAAACGTTTGGGCATAAGCCTTTAAGAACTCTTTCATTGCGCTGCCCCCCGAACTAGTTTTTTAAGCAGCAAGGAACTCAAAATGAAATAAATAAGGCAGTAGCCAATCAGTATTAAAAAAGGCGTCATTGAAATAAAGAGTGGACTTCCAATCACCCATTGTTCGGTTTGGAGCTTTGCATAAGGTGTATATGGAATAATTAAAGACCAAAATTTAGTGAAAATCGGTGCATTATTTAAAGGTAGGGTAACCCCTGCAAAACTTAAAGAAGACCCGCCGTATACTGCAATAAAGCCAAAAGTTTTACTTAAATTTTTGGTGGCTAAAATGACAGTACTACTAATGAGTGCATAAGAAAAATAAAGCAAAAACTGGGCAGCTAATAAAAGACTAAGAGAACCTGCTACAAACCAACCTCGAATCTCAACGAGCCAAAACATCCATAACCAAGTCCAGAGACAAAAAATAAAGCTATAAAGTAAATTTTTAGCCAGTAAGCCGCGAATAAAATTTTCACGGTTGACCCACTGGGTTAATGTGCCGCGTTTAAGCTCTTGTCCAATAGCAAAAGCCACACAACAACAGAGTAATAGATGCAAAACAGCAGGAACCATGAAAGGTTCTAAATAAAATTCATAGCTCATACTTGGGTTATAGAGTGTTGAAATTTTGACATGTGCTGTAGGGACATCTAAATAAGGAATATTATTTGCAAGATAACTCTGGCCTGCATAGTCTGCTAAAGCATTTAGTGTACTGACTAGCATTGCTGAGGAAATCGTATTTCCTACGCTAAAAAATGACTGATTAAAAGCAATACTGATTTGTGCATCTTGAGCTTTTACAAAACGTTTTTCAGCGCCGTCAGGAATAAAAACATAGCCCCAAATTTTGGTTTCATTGAGTAGTTTTTCAGCTTCGGTCGAGCTTGTAGTAATTGTTTTAACATCTACCGTATGATTTAACGAAAGATACTTTTCAATATTGCGGCTCAGCTCACTTTGATCCTGATCAATAATCGCGATAGGTAAATGTTCAGCCTTACCTGCATAAAACATGCTGCTAAACAAAAAAATGATAAAAGCAGGGATAAGTGTCACCATACACAAATCCCATTTATTGCTTCTTAGATAGTTTAGTTCACGTAATATACTGGCAAACATGCTTTATTTTTCTTCTTTAATTTTAAATAGAACACTCATGCCAACTTTTAAATCTTTGACAGGACGCTCAGGTACCAAATGCAATTTAAAGCTACGGATATCATAACCGCCGGTTTGACGTGTGGTTTTAATGGTGGCAAATTCACCTTCGGCATCAATATTTTTCACTTTAAACATTACGGTTTGGTTCAGCGCAGGAATGAATCCCTCTAGCGTTTTGTTTTTATAAACAGAAGCGTACTGATTTTCACCGACATTTAAACTCACCCACAAATCATCATCTTCTAAAATGCTGACAACCGGTACACCCATCGCAACGAGTTCAGAAGGTTTGCCATAAGTTTTTGAAACTGTACCTGAAATAGGAGCGAGTAGGCGGGTTTCTGCCTCAAGTGCTTGAGCTTCACTGACTGCTGCTTTGGCAATATCAACTTGTGCATCTGCTGTAGATTTCTGCTGACTGGTACTTCCGCGCTTTGCTCGAGCATATTGTTGATAAGCTGCTTCACTTAACTCTTGAGCAGAGGTTTGTGCAGCTAACATCTCATCTCGTCTTTGACGAGAAATAACACCTTGTCTATATAAATTTTCACCACGTTGATAAGTGGTTTTTGCAAGGTTCGCTTGAGCTTTCATACTTTGCCAGTTGGCATAAAGAGTATCAATATTTTCCTGCTGCGAACCACGGTCTACAGTAGACTGAAAAGCTAAAGCTGATTGTAGGGTAGCTAAAGCTTGCTGCTTTTTAGCTTCAATTTCTGGGCTGACTAAACGAACCAGAGGTTGTCCTTTAGAAACTTTTTGGCCTTCTTGCACATAAATTTCTTCAATACGACTTGGAACTTTAGTACTGACGTGAATCGTTTCAGCCTCAACTCTGCCTTGTAACTCAATAGGCTTAGGTTGATAACTTTTCCATAAACCGAAAATGATTAGCCCTAATAGAGCAATAATGACCACCGCAATAATTAGTTTAATTTTTGAACTTTTAGGCGGTTGAGAACTTTTACTCGTTTTTACTTCTTGCGCATTGTCGGTTTGAGTGTTCTGCTGATTTTGGTTAGTTTCTGCCGTATCCGCAACAGGAGAATTTTGTTCTGAATGAGCTGAGTCTTGATTCATGTTATGCCCCCATTAGCGGATATAGTCGGTGTGTGGTTGAGTCACATAAGCTTTAAACTGGTCCATAGAACCATGGCTTTGCAATAGCGTTGCGAGCGACATGACATATTTATAAGCATTTAAAGCCATTTCTGTTTTTAAAGCACTTAACGCATTTTGCGCGTCAATGACTTGTGTGGCTGTTCCCATACCTTCACGGAAAGAAAGCTCCTGAATACGTAAGTTTTCTTGAGCTGCATTGATATTTCTTTGAAGTAAGGTATGACTTTGTTGCGCTGAATTGAGCTCGTTATAAGATTTATTCAATAAAGCTTCAATCTCTTGTTTAGTTCGTTCGGTCATGAGTTCTGAGGCATAACGTTTTAACTCGGCAGCATGAATATTCTTATTTTTATCTACGCCAGAAAACAGATTGTATTTTGCCATGACACCTACAATCCAGTTTTCATTTTCATCGAGTGAATATTCACCAAAAGCAAAGAGGCTTGGCTTTTTAGCTGCTTGTTGAGCCTGAATATTCGCATTAGCCAATTGGGTGTCTAACTGCATTTTTTGCACAAGGCTTGATTTTTGAGCGTAACTACTTAGCAGTGCTTCTAAAGATTGGCTACGAACTGTATTTACAAAAAGAGGAGTACTCAAATCAGGATTACTTTGCTGATGAAGAAGATTGTTTAAACTGAATTGGCTGGCATTCAGATTTGCTTGAGCATTTTGTAAAGTTCGTTCGGCATTGTTACGGGCAACTTCAAATTGCATGCGTTGTCCTTTACTAATAAAACCTTGCTGTTCGAGCTTTAGCGCGTTGCTGTAATGCTTTTGCATTGCATTAAAGTTAAATAAGCTACTCGCGACCAGTTGTTGTTGTAATTGCACATTAAAGTAACTTTGTACGACTTCGAAGCGCTGTATATCTTGCTGTTGTTGGCTTGAAAGCTCGGAACGTTGAGCTTGAATATTAGCTATTTTCTTTGCACTAGTCGTCAAGCCTCCTGTATAGATTGGCATCACAACTGAAATAGAGGGGCGAACCACTTGGTCTTCTACAGTCAAATTAGCGTAGTTAGGAAAACGATTGATTCCATCATGGATGATTTGGTTTGAACCTTCTTGAACTTGTCCTAAAACATCTGATGGAATGACATTGTTCCACTGAGACAATTTGTCGTTTAATCCTTGGCTTAAATCATTCTCAAGTTTTTGCTTAAAACCACTAAGTGGCACATCTGTTTCACTATGAAACGCGTATGCTCTAACGTTTAAATCAACTCTGGGTAAGCCTAAACCTTTTACTGCTTCGGCTTCTAATTGAGAGGCTTGTTGTAAAGCTTGGTTGGCTTGAGTGCTATACGAGCTTTTTAAAGCTTGTTGTTCTGCTTCAGCATAACTTAAGCTTTGTGCATAAATAGGCGTTGCAATAAATACTCCCAATACCAACGCAAGGTAATTGGGTTTAAAGAAAAAAGGGCGGATTGACTGTCGATACTGATGTGTTGGCATTTTATATAACAATTTTTGATCATCCCTTATAGTTTAAATTTCTTGTTATTAAATTCAATTATCATATTGTTTATTATACAATTGTATAAAAGCACAAAATGATTTTGAGTTTATTTTGCTTGACGGAAAATCATACAGCAAACTTTATATATTCCTCACAGTATGGGGAACTCGATTAACAAGTCAAGTTGAACTTTATCTAATAAAACTTATAAAAAAATAAGTGAAAGCAAAGAAATAAATAAAATAGTTATTGAAAAAATAAACCTAAATACGCCCTAGCATTGAAATATTTACTAGAGAAGCTGCTGCAAGCTTAAGCAATCTGTGGTTAAATGCCTTTTTTTATTGTGTTTCACTTTACAAGGGAAAAATCATGCGCGCGTACAATTTCTGTGCTGGTCCTGCTGCATTACCTACTGCCGTTTTAGAAAAAGCTCAAAAAGAGTTGTTGGATTGGCAAGGTAAAGGTCTATCCATCATGGAAATGAGTCACCGTAGTGCTGACTATGTTGCCGTAGCTGAAAAAGCTGAAGCAGATTTGCGTAAGCTTATGAATATTCCTGAAAACTATAAAGTACTGTTTTTACAAGGCGGCGCGTCATTACAATTTTCAGCAATTCCTTTAAACCTGCTTGGTAAAAATAACAAAGCAGATTATATCCATACAGGAATTTGGTCTGAAAAAGCGTTAAAGGAGGCAAAACGCTATGGAGATATTAATACTGTAGAAGCAGGTATTAAAGTAGATGGTAAGTTCGCCATCTCTGATCAAAGCGAATGGAACTTGTCTGACGATGCAGCATATGTTCATTATGCAGATAATGAAACAATTGGCGGATTACAGTTTGCAGGTATTCCTGATGTTAAAGCGCCACTTGTATGCGACTATTCATCAAGTATTTTATCAGCTCCATTAGATGTGACCAAATTTGGTTTAATTTATGCCGGCGCACAAAAAAATATTGGTCCTGCTGGTTTAACAATCGTTATTGTTCGTGATGATTTACTTGACCAAGCTAAGCCAGAAATTCCAAGCATTTTAAAATATGGTGACCAAGCGAAAAATGGTTCTATGGTAAATACTCCTTCAACTTATGCTTGGTACTTGTCAGGTTTAGTATTTGAATGGTTATTAGAGCAGGGTGGGGTAGAGGCTATCCATAAAGTGAACCTTGAAAAAGCTCAGTTACTCTATGGTTATATCGATTCAAGCGATTTCTATAATAACCCAATTGCTATTCCAAACCGTTCAATTATGAATGTACCATTCACTTTGGCAGATGAAGCTTTAGAAAAGCAATTCTTGAAAGAAGCTGAAGAAAATCATTTATTAAACTTGGCAGGCCACCGTTCAGTTGGGGGTATGCGTGCAAGTATTTATAACGCTGTGCCATTAGAAGGCGTGCAAGCACTTATTCGCTTTATGGATGATTTTGCTAAACGTAATGGTTAAGTAAATCAAATAAATAAAGCCCTCAAAAAGAGGGCTTTATTTTTATATAATTTATTAATTAAAAAGGCATAAAACCAAATTGATGTATCATCATCGCAGCTAAGAACATACCTAAAATGAAAAAGCAAAACGCACCAGTATCGACCCTTAAACGTGGGTTACTAGTTTGAATGAGGCTGGTGGTTTGTTCAGGTATAATCTTCATTCAATAGCCTAATTTTTAAAATATTAGTGAAATTCAATTAGTTTCACTATTTTTAGCATAAATATTCGCCTGAATCCAGATATTACCGCGAATATATTCACCAATATTAAAGTTTTTGTACAAATCATTTTGAGTCGCGATGCGCACTAATATGGCAGGAAGATTGTCTTCTAAAACTAAAGTGACATCGTAAAGGGTATATTCTGCACCCATAAATGTCATTGAAGTTTTACCGACAATATTACCTTGGAACCATGCTTCGTCTTCTTGACCAAGATTTTCCCCATATAAATATGCAACCATTTTTGAAAAATCAACCGTCACAGGTTGTTGATCTTCCTCAGTTTTCGGTTGCCATTCATTAATGAGTTCTTGTAGGTTTTCAGGTGCAATACCATTATTTTCAGTTAAAATTGCATTTAACGCACGGTGATGCTTAATTGATGCCGGATCATCTACAACAATTGTTTCGCCGGCAGGGACGGACTCTAATTCATAAGCCCATGCATTAAATTGAACTTGGTAAGTTTGGGTTTTGTCATATTGACAACGATTAACACTAAATAAATTATCAAATGCATAAACAGTCGTATTTTTATTTAATCTTAAACTTAATACTGCCTGAGTTGCTGAATCACAAGTAATGATGCGCTCAATTTGTGCATTATATTGATACGGGCTTTCAAAACTAGGAAATGCTGTTTTTAGAGCACGAGGCTTTTGATTTTCAACTGCAATAATTTGGTTAATGGTGACATTTTGCCCTTGAGGACCTTGAATCAGCCAAAAAGATTGATCCATTTCATCTTCACTTTGGCATAAACCCATTGGCATTACAGGAGCATCAAGCGCCAGTCCAAGCCATTTTGGTACATCTGTCTCTGGATGGGCGGTCAGTAGATTCCAATGCTCGCCATGACTACCAAAATTTTGGTCGTTTACCGTAATAACTTCTGGACTGTTTTGATTTTTCATAAGTACGATTGATGTTGGGTTTATCTCACTTGTTATATTAAATCGAGGGTAATTGCTATTTTTCAAGTCAACATATGTAAATTCTCTTGCAAAAGCACATATTTACTTATTAAAAAGCCTTTCAATAGGCAAAACACGTGCTTTTAAGAGTGAATATAGTCGACTGTTAAGAGATTGTTAAAATTAACTTTAGAAAACAAGTTTTATATTTAGCGCTATTCTCTAATGAAATGCATCTGTTAGACTTATATTTTTAGTGGAAATAGAGAATAACGTGCTGCCATTTAAGTTATGGGTAGACGCAGATGCATTACCTAAAATTCTGCGTGAAGTCATTTTGCGAGCTTCAGATCGTTATCAGTTAGAAGTGATTTTTGTAGCCAATCAAAATGTCGGTATTACCCCATCGGTACGCATTAAATCAATACAGGTTTTAAGTGGGGCTGATCAGGCCGATCAGGAAATCGTTGATCGTATGTCTGAAAATGACATTGTAATTACACAAGATATTCCGCTTGCTGCTCAAGTCATTGAAAAAGGTGGTATCGCGATTCATCCACGTGGTGAGATTTATACCACTGCAAATGTTAAGGCACGATTGCACTTACGTGACTTTATGGACACGCTGCGTGGTGCTGGAGTCCAGACAGGTGGTCCTCCTCCAATTTCAGAACGTGATAAGCGTGAATTTTCCAGTGCACTCGACCAAACAATTTTAAAGCAAAAACGTAAAACTGCTTAGTGAGCTTCTTATGCCATCCCAGACCAACTTGGCTTCAACTTATGTCTTGCTTGTATTTATTTGGGCAACGACACCTTTAGCCATTGTATGGAGCGTGTCTGACTTACATGTCATGTGGGCCTTACTACTACGTTTTTATATTGCTTTACCTCTTTCGGTTATTGTTTTACTTATTCTAAAAACTTCTTTTCCCACTCATAAGCAAGCTCTCCATAGTTATTTTGCAGGGTCTTTTAGTTTAATTGGCTCTCAAATTTTTACTTATGCTGCAACTCAATATTTAAGTTCAGGCATGATCGCACTCATGTTTGGTCTGGCGCCTATCATGGCTGGATTAATTGGCCGTTTTGCTTTTGGTCAGCATCTTTATAAATTGCAGTGGCTTGGTATGGCGATTGCCGTTTGTGGTCTAGCAATCATTTGTTTGAATGGATCTGGTCAGCACGTGCATCCATTTGGCATTGTTTTAATGTTGATCAGTGTTTTTGTGTATTCATTTTCTATTTTTTGGGTAAAAAAAGTGAATGCCCAAATTCAACCTATGGCTCAGGCAACAGGTTCAATCTTGGTCTCATCGCTTTTGGCGAGCTGTCTTATTCCATTTATTTGGCAATATGCTCCGACCCATTTGCCGCAAGCTAAATCCTTATTTGCTCTAATTTATACAGTTCTTATGGCTTCACTCGTTGCTATGTTCTGTTATTTCAAACTTGTACAAAATATCAAAGCAACTACTTTATCGCTTACAACCGTTATTACGCCTATGTTAGCTATGATGATTGGTGCTGTTTTAAACCATGAACATCTTTCAATGATGGTTTTTGTGGGGGCATTTATTATCTTGTTTGGTCTATTCCTGTATTTCTATAAAGATATTCAAGCAAACCGTAATTTTGCCCAACATATTAAATCTAAATAGGAGAAGATGAGGGTAATTTGTTGAGCTTATTCATTAAATTGTTCTAATTCGTAGCTAAATGCATGATCAAATTGATCTCATATCTTAAGTAGTAGAAAATAGCGCAGCAATATAATATTAGGATTGTTAAGGGTAGGTCAGAACTTACTGATTTTTAAACCTTAATACAGCATCTAACGATATGGCTAAATAAGAAGTGTGGATCGCACTTCTCTATTTTCCATCAATGACCTTGGATTTAGAAGGTATGTTTAAACCAATCTCACTGTATATAGGGTTGAGATATACTCGCGCACGACGCAGTAATCATTTTATTTCTTTTATTGCATTGGTTTCGATGGTCGGTTTGACACTTGGTGTCGCTGTACTGATCACGGTACTTTCTGTAATGAACGGTTTTGACCGCGAATTGAAAAATCGTGTTTTGGGAATGGTACCGCAAGCGACAGTTTCTTCAACGCAAATTCTTACGGATTGGCCTGAGCTGATTAAACGAGTTGAAAATCATCCCCATGTGACTGGAGTTGCACCTTTTACTCAATTACAAGGTATGTTAACTGCTCAAGGGCAAGTGGCTGGTATCATGGTGACGGGTATTGATCCGAAATATGAAAAGAATGTGTCTATCATTCAAAATCATATTGTTGCGGGTAGCCTCGACTCACTTAAAAAGGGTGAGTTTGGTATTGTGCTTGGTAAAGACATGGCCGATTCACTTGGTTTACGTCTAAATGACAGCGTGACACTGGTTTTACCTGAAGCAACTCCATCTCCGGCAGGTGTTGTGCCTCGTTTTAAGCGCTTTAAAGTGGTGGGTATTTTCAGCGTAGGTGCTGAAGTGGACTCAATGGTCGGATACATTGCTTTATATGATGCATCGACTTTATTGCGTTTACCTGATGGTGCTCAAGGCGTCCGTTTAAAAATGGATGATATTTTTGCAGCACCTCAAGTTGCCGATGATATTGTGAAAAACTTGCCAAGCAATTTCTACGCAACGAACTGGACTTATACACACGGTAATTTGTTTAATGCCATTCAAATGGAAAAAACATTAGTTGGTTTATTACTTGTACTGATTATTGTGGTTGCTGCATTTAACATTGTTTCGTCTTTGGTCATGGTGGTAACTGACAAAAAATCGGACATTGCAATTTTACGTACTTTAGGTGCGTCACCATCCATGATTACTAAAATCTTTATGGTGCAAGGTACCGTGATTGGTGTTATTGGTACAGTTGCGGGCACGGTTTTAGGTGTAATTTTGGCACTTACGATCAGTGATATTATTTCTTGGTTTAATAATGTTCTTGGACTTAATTTGTTCGATGCCTATTTTGTACATTACTTACCTTCGTACTTAAGATGGCAAGACGTGACAATTATCGTGATTGTTTCTTTACTCTTAAGTTTCTTGGCAACAATTTATCCGGCGCTTCGTGCAGCCAAAGTTCAACCTGCCGAGGCATTGCGTTATGAGTAAAGTCGTTCTAGAAGCAAAAGATATTTATAAGCATTTTGATGATGGTAAATCTAAGGTTGAAGTCATTAAAGGTCTTTCTTTACAAGTTGAAGCAGGACAGTTTGTCTCTATTGTTGGTGCAAGTGGTTCAGGTAAAAGTACTTTGTTACATGTACTCGGTGGCTTAGATCAACCGACTCAAGGCCAAGTCTTTTTAAATGGTCAGCGCTTTGATAACTTGGGTGAAGCAGAACGTGGTTTTCAACGTAATCAGTATTTAGGTTTCGTTTATCAGTTTCACCATTTATTGCCTGAATTTAGTGCGCTTGAAAATGTGGCAATGCCTTTGATGCTTCGAGCGGACAGTCAATATAAGTCGGTTAAGGCTCAGGCTGAATATTTGTTAGATCGAGTTGGGTTATCTCATCGTATGGACCATAAACCAGGTGAACTTTCTGGTGGTGAACGTCAACGTGTGGCTCTTGCTCGAGCATTGGTGACTAAGCCTGCGGTCGTTTTAGCTGATGAACCAACCGGTAATTTGGACCGTAAAACAGCTGTAGGTATTTTCCAATTACTTACCGACTTGAAGAAAGAACTAAATATGGCGATGCTCATTGTGACCCATGATGAGCAATTAGCTCAGGCAGCAGATTCTATCTTGCATATGGAAGATGGTTTGTGGGTAAGCGGTTCTTAAAAAATTGTCATTAAATCACATTGTTAAAGCCCACTGAGTTGGGCTTTAATTTTGCCCCTAAAATGATAACGACAAGATTTTAAATGCTTAAAATTATTTTATTGGGATGGGTTGGTGGTATTGCATTGATGGGCATTAATTTACCTTTAATTATGCAATATGGAAAAGTAGGCAGAGCTCTGCTGTTACTTGCTTTTATTTTCTATCTTTTTAAACGCTCAGTATTCGTTAGCCGACCATTTTTAAAGGCAATGTATTCTTTGTTATGTGCAGCAAACCTTTTTGTTGTGGGGTATCAATATGCCGAGAATGCGTTGGTCGAACGCTTACAACAAAGAGAAATGGATTCAAAAAATCTAGATATTATTGTTTATATAAATCAACTAAGTGAAGAAAAAGACAATAAAGTTCAACAAAGTGCTCAAGTATTAAACCTATCTAAAGATCCGGTAAATTGGCTACTGTATTTAAAAAATGATAATCAAAGTATGTTGAAGAGCAATCAAGAACTTCAATTAGGCCATTACTATCGACTATCTGGAAAAACAAAACCTGCTCATAGTTACGCCACAGCAGGAGCTTTTGATCAGGAAAAATGGTTTATTCAGCGAAATATAATGTCTGGTTTTATTGTTCAGTATATTGAGCCTTTAAGCCATGATGAAATTTATCGATTGGGATATCAACAGCATTCAAGAGAACAGCAGTCCTTTTTTAATAGATTTCAAATAAATATAGAAAAGCTGCGCTTAACTTTTAGACATCTATTGGAAAATTCTTCACTACAACAAAAAGGACTAATTTTAGCTTTGCTGACTGGTGATGAAAGCCTTTTATCAGATGAGACCCAAATACAATTTAAACAATTGGGAATTGCTCACTTGTTAGCGATTTCAGGGCCACATGTACTTATTTTTGCCATTATGTTGTCTTGGTCCTGTCATCAAGTCATCTGCCGTTATTATCCTCAAATTTACTTATGGAAACCCAAACAAGTTTTGATGGCTATACCATGCTGTTTCGGTGTTTTAATTTATACAGCTTTTGTGGGTTTCGAAATTCCTGCACTACGGACATTGTTGTCAGTCTTTATATTTATTTCTTTTATATTATTAAAACAACCTCTTAAACCATTTGCATTGCTCATATACAGCGCAAGTTTATTATTACTCATGGACCCGTTTAGTGTCTTGTCTGCAGGGTTTTGGTTGTCTTATGGGGCATGTTTTATTTTATTAAGAATTTATCAAACTATAGTTCAAATACCTGATCAACATTTTTTAAGCTTACGCTCGAAAATGATTTTTATGACTAAGGTGTTAATTGAGTCTCAAGGCAAAATCTTTATTGCATTGAGTCCTTTAACCTTACTTTTCTTTCAACAAATTTCTTGGATTGCTCCATTAACCAATATTGTTGCGGTGCCTATCGTTGGTGGGATTATTGTTCCTTTAAACATCATAGCTGCTTGTACATGGTTTATTGCCAAACCATTTGGAAACATGCTTTTTTATTTCAATGATATCTTGCTCAGTATATTGCTGAGTTGTTTAGACTTATTAGAAAAACTGTCTTTACCACTACAAGGTATAAGCTTGACGCCACTGGCTTTATTCGCAGTGAGTTTAGGCATCCTTATTTTATTTTTGCCTAAAGGTATTTTGCCAAAAACATGGGGAATGCTCTGTTGTTTACCTCTCATTGTTGTGAATAAAACGAACCAACCAATTCAACTTCATATTTTAGATGTTGGGCAGGGGCAGGCTATTTTCTTGCAGCAGCCTGAACAAAACTGGCTAATTGATACAGGTGGTTCTTACGATGAAAAGATCTTTAGTATTGGTCAAAATGTTGTAGTTCCATTCTTACGCCAACAAGGAGTAAAGCGATTAGATCGTGTTGTGCTATCTCATCTTGATCAAGATCATAGTGGGGCTTTTTCTTTCATTCAGCAGGAGATTCCTGTAAAGCAGGTTCTCTCAAATGAGCAATCTTCCACTACTCTAAAGCAGCCATTTCAGTATTGTCATCAAGGTCAACAATGGCAATATCCTGAATTAGATATTCAAATTTTATGGCCTAAAGAAAAAGATTTAGCTTTTGTCCATTCTCAACAGAATCAATATTCCTGTGTGGTATATCTGCATTTTAAAGGAATTAGTGATTACCAAAATTTTCTGATTATGGGAGACGCGGGATGGGAGACAGAATACGAATTGTTAAAAGACTATCCAAGTTTAAAAGTAGATGTTTTGGTATTAGGCCATCATGGAAGCAAGCACAGTTCGGCTTATGATTTTTTAGCAACCCTAAAACCAAAACTGGCAATTGCATCGGCAGGGTTTGATAACCGTTATGGCCATCCTAGCCAAGAGGTTATCAATCGTTTAAAAGCCCTTCATATCCCACTTAAAAGTACAGTAGAGCAAGGAACGTTAAGTTTTGTTTTGGAAAATCAAAAAATGATTTTACACAACCGACGTTTTGAGCGCCTCTGGTTGCGTAGAGTTCCCTAAAGCTTCAGCCTTGAGCCTATTCACGGTTTTAATCGCTTCTGAAGGGTCAATATTATAAACATTGTCTAAAGCTGGGTTTGCTTTAAAGCGTTTATAGCTCCAGTGGTAGTGTTCTGGATATTTATGGATGAGTTGCTCAATTGCCTGATGGATGACATAAGTACCATCGTCTGCAGTTCCTTCATAGATCTTCTCATCCATTGGTTCGATATGCATGGTAAAACCATCATTTTCATTACGGATCGCATAAAGGAATAAAGCTTTTGCCTTAGTCTTCTGGATGAGTTTTGCACTTAAATTACTTGAAGCAAGTGGCACACCAAAATAGTTCACCATATCTCCCCCAATGTTCGGAGTATGATCTGGCAAAATTACTGTAGTTTCACCTTGTTTGAGTGCTTTAAAAATTTGTCTTACACCAGTTTCATCGGTCGGGACTAGATTTGCTTGTTCACGACTGCGAGCTTCTCGTACAAAACGGTCAGCATCATCATTTTTGACTGGTTTATATAAAATAGTCATTGCTGTGAACTGAGCACACCATGCATTCATGACTTCCCATGTCCCAAAATGAGGAACAATGAGTACAACACCTTTTTTTGCTGCTAAAGCATCGTGAAAGTATTGTTCGCCTTCTATCCGATGGATACGAGCAATATTTTCTTCATTAGATGAACCCCAGATACTTAAAAACTCGAAATATGAGGTTAATTCATTACGTACAGCTTTTTCTGTAATTGCTATACGTTGCTGTGGTGTTAAGTGGGGCAGAGCAATTCTTAAGTTAAGCTCTATACTTTTTGAAGTTTTAGTAATTTTTAAAGTATTTACAAGGCCAGCCAATAGACGAGCAATAGAACGCCCAAATTGAATAGGTAGTCGGCTAAATATTTTGAGTAATTGATAGTTCATGCTTTTTGAATCTGGTCTGGTCATCTATAGCAGTAAGGAGGAAACAACAAGTAAAAAAAGACAAAAATATTATAAATGAAATCATATTATTTAGACAGTTTTTATCAAATCAACGTATATAATGACATCATTTCGATTGATTTGGATTGGAATTTTATGTCCGATTGGCCACCAAAACCACAAAATGAACCTATAACCTCTAAACAGAATGGACCAGAATGGCAAATCCTTGAGAAAGCTGTGCTGGCTTCTGTAGAAGAACAACGCCGTAGTCGTCGCTGGGGTATATTCTTTAAAACACTTACTTTTATTTATCTATTGTTCATTGTTGTGTTAATGGGCAAAGGTTGTTCGACTAGCAAAGAAGGCTCAGCAGCAAGTAGTAGCAGTGCTCATCTGGCTGTGGTTGATATTGTTGGAACCATTGATGCTTCAAGCAATCAAGCAGTAAATAGTGAAGATACGAACAAAGCGCTTAAGCGTGCTTTTGAAGCTTCAAATAGCAAAGCAATTGCACTTAATATTAATTCTCCTGGCGGTTCTCCTGTTCAGTCGGATGAAATTTGGCAAGAAATTCGCTATTTGAAAAAAGAACATCCTGACAAGAAAGTCTATGCAGTGATTGGCGATATGGGTGCTTCTGGTGCTTATTATATTGCTTCTGCTGCTGATGAAATTATTGTGAATCCATCAAGTTTGGTAGGCTCAATTGGTGTCATTATGCCGAACTATGGCATTACTGGTTTAGCTCAAAAACTTGGAATTGAAGACCGTACTTTGACAGCGGGCACCAATAAAGACATTTTAAGTATGACAAAACCGATTAATCCTGTACAACGAGAGCATATTCAATCTGTACTCGATAATGTCCATACTCATTTTATTAATGCAGTGAAAGAAGGACGCGGGAAACGCTTAAAATCAAATGATCCTGCTATTTTCTCAGGTCTTTTCTGGACTGGCGAGCAAGCAATCCAGTTGGGTGTCGCTGACCGCTCAGGTAACATTACGAGCTTGATGCGTGAACTGAAGCTTGATAATAAAGTTGACTACACAATTGAACGTAATCCACTGCAATCTATTTTAGGTCGAATGGGAGCAGAAATGGGTAAAGGTTTAAGTGAGTCAGTTGCTCAACGTTTAGAGACGAGCCAAGACGCAAAGCTACAATAATTTAAATCAGGATAACGGTATGTCAGTAAAACCGGTTATACACTTTGCGCATGCCAATGGCGTGCCGTCTAAGGTGTATCAAAAGTTGTTTGATCAATTAAAAGATGAGTATGACGTAATTTATGTTCCACTCATTGGACCTGACAAACGTTATCCGATTACCAATCACTGGCCTTTTTTGGTTGATCAGGTGATTGATAGTATTGTACACCAAGCGAAGGGGCGAAAAGTGATTGGATTGGGCCATTCGCTCGGTTCAGTTTTAACTTTAATGGCTTCTTTTAAACGTCCTGAGCTGTTCTCACAAGTGATTATGTTAGATCCGCCTCTTATTTTGGGTAGATACTCTTTTGCTTTCCATATGGCAAAATTATTTAAACCTAAAATAGTCGATGACATGACACCTGCGGGCTTATCTGCACGTCGTCGTGAGCATTGGGAGTCTCGTGAGCAAGCCGCTGCATTGTTACGTCCAAAAGGTTTTTATAAAGACTTTGATGAAGACTGCTTTCAAGCCTATATTGACTATGCTTTAAAAGAAGATCCAGTTCGTGGCGGTGTTACTTTAACTATTTCTCGTGAAGATGAAGTTGCGATATTCCGTAAAAATCCTTCTTGGTGGTGGCTACCTATGCCAAAACCGAAAATGCCTGTACATCTAGTCGTGGGTAAAGAGAGTGCCTTCTTAAAAAGAGGTTTTCCTCAAATGGCAAAGCGTAAAATGGGAATTCCATTTAGTGTGGTTGAAGGAGGGCATATGTTCCCTCTAGAGCATCCAATTGATACAGTGAATTATATTAAAAAGCTTATCGATAGTAATTCACGCTAATAAGACTTTTATAAAAAAAGGACATGCATGCATGTCCTTTTTTTACTTACGTTGAGCAAATCTTTTACCAAGATGCAAAACGAATAGGGTGTTCAAGAATTTGATTACGGAAATAGGCTTGTCCATCTTTCCATGTCAGCTGGCCATTACATAACCATTCTGCAACTTGAGGATAAATAAAATGCTCAAGTTTATGTACACGTTCTGCCAAAGAAGCAACATTGTCATGTTCTTTGACTTCAATTGCAGATTGAGCAATTGCTTGACCAGCATCAAGTTCAGAAGTTACAAAGTGAACTGTACAACCATGCAATCGATCGCCCGTATTTAATACACGCTGATGTGTATTAACACCTTTATAAGCGGGTAATAGTGAAGGATGGATATTGAGCATTTTACCTTGCCATTTATCGACAAAGTTTGCAGTTAAAATACGCATGAAGCCAGCTAAAATAACGATATCAGCTTGCCATGCCATAAGTTGCTGATGCATCGCTTCATCAAAATCGGCACGACTAGGAAAGTCTTTATGCGAAATTACCGCTGTTGCGATATTGGCATTTTGAGCACGCTCTAGGGCATAAGCATCGGCTTTATTGGACAATACACCTACAATTTGCCCTGATAGACGTGCATCTATCAAGGCTTGTAAGTTACTGCCGTTCCCAGAGACTAGAACAGCAATTTTCATCATTCAAAGATCACACGAATTTTTTCGTCTGCACCTTCCACTGATTCAGCATTTTCTTGGATATGTCCGATTTTCCAAGCTTTTTCACCTTGAGCATTAAGCACTTCAATTGCTTTTTCTGCATCATTTGCGTCAACTGCAATCACCATACCTACACCACAGTTAAAGGTACGGTACATTTCAAAACGTTCTACATTACCTTCACGTTGTAGAAGTTTGAATAATTCTGGCCATTCCCAAGAAGCTTCATTAATGACAGCTTGAGCACCATTTGGTAATACACGCGGTAAGTTACCAGGTAAACCGCCACCAGTGATGTGTGCCATAGCATGCACATCAACTTGTTTGCAAAGCTCAAGAACTGGTTTTACATAAATACGTGTTGGTTCCATTGCGACATCTGCAAGAGGACGGCCATCAATCACTTGAGTTAAGTCTACATTCTTAACATCTAGGATTTTACGTAGTAATGAATAACCATTTGAGTGAGCACCACTTGATGCAACACCAATAAGTACATCACCAGATTTTACTTTAGAGCCATCAATAATTTTGCTTTGCTCAACAACACCCACTGCAAAACCAGCAAGATCGTAATCTTCACCTTCATACATACCAGGCATTTCAGCTGTTTCACCACCTACAAGTGCACAACCTGCAAGTTCACAACCTTTACCGATACCAGTAACTACGTTTGCAGCTACGTCTACATTTAAGTGACCAGTTGCATAATAGTCGAGGAAGAATAATGGTTCTGCACCACAAACCAAAAGATCGTTAACACACATAGCGACAAGATCTTGGCCGATTGTGTCATGACGATTAAGGTTAAGTGCTAAACGTAATTTAGTACCTACACCGTCAGTTCCAGAAACCAAAACAGGTTCTTCGTAACCTTTAGGAATTTTGCATAGTGCACCAAAGCCACCAAGTCCGCCCATTACTTCTGGACGAGTTGTACGTTTAGCGACTGACTTGATACGATCGACCAGTGCGTCGCCCGCTTCAATGTCAACACCCGCATCTTTGTAGCTTAAACCGGTATTTGGGGTAGAAGTTGAGTTGCTCATAAATGAAGTCTCCGCATTGGCGGCAGATTATAACCTGAATATACGAAACTCTTATGTTATTTATGCTCGAAAATGCTATCTTTAATAAAAATATTTTTCCATTTATAACGATTAAATCAAAAAAGGCTAGATTTTATGCAAGATCGTATACTGCGCCGTATTTTCTTACTCGCAGGTATTGTATTGCTGGTATGGGTATTATACTTGCTCAAGCCTGTGGTCATTCCATTTCTTGGTGCTTTTTTCCTGGCTTATTTATTCAGTCCACTTGTCGATGTTCTAGTAAAAATTAAGCTCCCTCGTTGGTTGGCAATTAGCATCGTTTTTATCGGTATCGGTGTAACTTTAACTGTTGCATTATGGTATTTGGTACCACTCATCTGGAAACAACTTGTTTATGCTCGAGATAGTATCCCTGCTGGAATTCATTGGATTAATGCAGAGCTACTGCCTTGGATTTCTTCGACCTTCCATGTACAACAAATGGAAATCGATACCGATCAAATGTCCAAAGCGGTTATGGATTATGTCCAGACCAATTACAGTGCCGATAGCATTCAGGCTGTTTTATTAAAGCTTGCACAATCAGGTCTGAATTTTATTCAGATTGGTGGAACACTCGTTTTAATTCCAATTATCGCTTTTTATTTTTTATTAGACTGGGACCGTATGTTGCAGAACTTACGTCGTCTCATCCCACGACCATATGAAGCCACTACCTTACAAATCGTTCGTGAATGCCATAGTGTTTTAGGAGCATTTGTTAAAGGTCAGTTCCTCGTTATGCTTTTGCTCGGTGTGGTCTATGCGGTAGGTCTACAATTAATTGGGTTAGAGGTTGGACTTATTATTGGTATGGTGGCAGGCCTTGCCAGTATTATTCCTTATTTGGGATTTGCAGTCGGCATTATTGCAGCCATTATTGCAAGTCTATTTCAGTTTGGAATGGACTGGACTCACTTGTTACTCGTTGGTGTGGTTTTTATGATTGGTCAAGCTGTAGAAGGCTATATTCTACAACCATTCCTACTCGGTGATAAAATTGGTCTTTCACCAGTTGCTGTTGTATTTGCTGTTTTGGCAGGCGCGCAACTTGCTGGTTTCTTAGGAATGCTCATCGCATTACCAGTGGCTGCGGTCATTGTTGTACTCTTAAAGCACTTAAGGGATAACTATGAAAAGAGTAGCCTTTATGGTGCGTATTCGGAATTATTTGTGCAAGAGGGTAATATTCAGCAAATTCATGTAGAAACTGAAAATACTAAACTTGATCTTGAAGTTAAAACACAGCAAGATACAGATACACCAAATCTTTCAGATCAGAAATAATTTCAAGGCCAATTGATTATATGCGTCAACTCCAACTGGATATAGAACCTCAACTTGATGCCCGAATCAGTGATTTTTCGGGACCAGGTTGGGGGCATGTAGTCGATGCAGTGCGTCAACTACATGCAGGTCTAGTCAATAGATTTTATATCTATGGTGGAGCTGGAACAGGTAAGAGTCATTTGCTTTCAGCGATTTGTGATTCTTATTTAGAAGTAGGCAAGTCAGCAATAAAAGTTTCACTGTTGGAACTTCTTGATGCTCCGATTGAGGCAATTACTTGTTTAGAGCATTATGATTTAGTTGCTTTAGATGATATTGAATCTATTAGTGGCGTGCCGCACTGGCAAAAAGCGGTGTTTCATTTAATGAATAACCATGAAGGGCAACTTGTATTTTCTTCACGTGTTGCGCCGATTGAATTAAAACTCGAGTTACCAGACTTACAATCACGTCTTACCCAAGCGGTCAGTGTAAAAGTGCCAAGTGGAAGTCTATACGCAGACCGTTATGCTTTAGTCACTTCCGTTATGGCTAGACGTGGTATCCATTTCGATCAGCAGATTGTCGACTATTTACTTTTACATGGGCCGCATCAAGCTTCTGTTTTATTACAAACCGTAGCACAGTTAGAAAAACTTCTTAAAGGTGAGAAGACTAAGCTTTCAAATGCAACGTTAAGACAAATTTATGCTTTAATTGATGAGTACCAACAATAAATTGTTTCATACATCTCGTTATTTCTTTGGTTGGGGTGAACTTGGGTTTTTTGCTAAAAAAATAATGAACTATTAAATACTTATGCTTTTAACTTTAAAGTGTATTGTTAAAATTTTTCCTAAGAAAATTTTCATATATCAATAGATGCTTAAATAACCAAATATTTATAAAGTTATATGAACAAAATGACCGGATAGGCCGATCAAAATATCTTGAGAAATTCTGATTCCTGTGACAAAGTACGCACAAAGGATGCGATTGCAAAAGTGGACACTTTGCAATATTGACAAAGAAAAATGAAAAAAATAGGTAAGGAGAAGGGTATGCTCAAACGGAGCATTGCTTTTGCATTATTGGCTGCTGCTGGGCACGCTTATTCTGCTGATATTCAAGTGACAAGTTTAGCTGATGAAGATAAAGATGATACGGTATGTACGCTTAGGGAAGCTGTACAGTTCCTAAATTATCGTGGCTCATCTAATGCAGCTGACGTTGAAAAATATGCAAATGGGTATCATGGTTGTGGGAATAAAGATGCTTCATCAAATATTATTTTACAGCGCGATCAAGAATATAGCTTAAATAGCAGAATAACGATTACAGCTCCCCTTACAATTAGTACAGCAAAAAATGATTCTACATTAGTTGATACTGATCAGCCTGGTTCTCATAATGCAACTATCAAAATGGTCGGTACAGATCAATTATTTAAAATTGATGATGGTAGCGTTGAAAAAGCTTCTTTTGCTGTGACCTTAAGTGATCTTAACTTACAAGGTGCAGGCGCAAACTCTAATGTTTTAACAGGTGGTTTAATTTTAAACCATGAAAAATTGACTATTCAAAACTCTCGATTGATTGGTGGATATGCCAATCAGGGTGGGGCGATTTACAATCAAGGATTGTTATCGAAAACAGGTCAAACAGCTGGCTTTGTAACTATCATAAATAGTTTGATTCAAAATAATAAAGCAACCCAAGGCGGCGTCATTTACAGCGAGCAGCCTTTATATTTAGTGACCCAATCTGTAGTCCGAGATAATGAAGTTTCTTCTGCAGAGGGTGCCTTATTTTATGGCGCAACAAAATTTGATGATGAAAGTACTGGTGGATACTTAAATGTACGTGCCATAGGCTTTAGTAATAGTACCTTTTTCCATAATAAAGTTGGTTTTATTGCAAACATTAAAGATGGAATGTTTGTTAATAATATTACAATGATTAAAAATGCAGCAGGTTTATTTTTAGATGCTCCTCAAGGAAATGCTTCTGTTTCTAACAGTATTTTAGTCGGTAATGGGGTTAACTGTACTCCAAATACAAATGATCAAACTGTTGTCCAAAGCAACTTAGTGACCACTGATTGTAATCGCAATGCTTCTGCAAAGCTGCCTAATATACTTTTGCCTACAAGTGAAAAGTTAATTGCTGGTGATAGTGATGAAGGCATATGTGATGTAACCGCTAAAGACGGCTTGTTATGTCCATTTAATACACCAAAAGATAGTTTCCTTGGCTTTTTTAAACCACGATTACTTGAGAGCTATAACACTTTAGCTGACTCCTTAATTATTAATAAAGGACGTTTATATAGTGATGGCTCATCAATTGGTTTAGCGAGTTGTGAGAAACTCGATCAACGTGGAAAAAACCGTAGTGGTTATGATGAGTTATGTGATTTAGGGGCAATTGAATATATTTTAAATAATGAAATCGCAACAGTAGGGCAAGATATTAAATATGGACAAGTTGCAAAATTTAATATTTTAAATTCTTTAAGTGAAGCAGATTTGGTCACACCAGCTACATGTAAGCGTCTATTTGGTGACCGTCCCGATGGAAAAGAATGGCAACCAGGTTGTCTAAAAATAAAACAAAGTACTGATACGCCAGTCTCTAAAGGTAGTGTAACCATAGACCAAAATGGAAACGTGGTTTATACGCCAAATGGAAACTGGCATGGTGCAGACATTTTTAGTATTCAAGTCGTTACGAGTGTATCAAGATTTAATGATGGAACCGATTTCCAATATGTCTCGATTCCAGCAACCGTAGTCCAAGAACCTGTATCTGGTATTGAAGATAAGTCTGTTAGTACTGGTGGTGGGGGAAGTGTTGGTGGTGGATTAATTTTGGGATTATTCGGATTAATTGCATTGCGCCGTTTCAAGTCATAATCAGGGATGAGGACTATGAAAAACTATAAAAAAGCAGTATTAGCATTAGCTGTGCTAGCGGCTATGCCACTTTTTGCTGATACAGCAAATCAAAGAATCGAAGTAACAACTTTTGCAGATGAAGATGGTGAAAACCCTAATGCATGTTCGTTAAGGGAAGCCATAAAAGTTGCTGAAACACGAAGATCTGATTATGGATGTACAGTCTATAACACTTCTAAAAGTCAGGTAATCCAATTAAAAGCAGGAACTTATACATTAAACAAAGAATTGGTTCCAAATGCAGATATTGCGATTTATGGATATGGTGAAAAAGATCAAGATAAAAATTGGGCAGAAAAAAGTGTTTTAACCAATGATTATCCAGCATTACAACCGTTACAGACGAGAATTAATGCTGCTGGTAAGTCACGTATCTTTAATACAGCGGTAAATAAACAACCTTTATTTCTTCAAAATATTATTTTGGAAAATGGTTCAGCACAAGACTTTGGTGGTGCTATTTATGCAGGTGGTAATGTTACCTTATTAAATAGTCAAATCTTGAACTCACAAGCATCTAAAGGTGGTGCTATTTTTCTCGGTGGCGATAATGTTAATTTGTCGGCAACTCACTCTTTGATTCAAGGTAATAATGCAACATCTGGAAGTGTACTTTCAATGAGTTGTTGGAATGGCACAGCCTATACAAAACGGGAAGTAACATTTACCTCTTCTAGTATTATGAGTAATGGTTCAAATAGTTCTAATAATACTTTTGAGTTTTGTGGAGAGCCGAAAGCAACCTTTACAATTAATACAATAGCTAAAAATATTGCAAATACAGTAAATGGTAGCATTTTGAAATTTACTGGTGATGCTACTCCTAACGGTACACCTAATCCTTCAACCATACTTAGCGCTAACAGTAGTTTAACCTTAAAAAATAATACTATTGTTGAAAATAATGCTTATACCACGTTCTTATATGACACATTAGGAAGTAAAGAATTAAGATTTAATTTAATCGGTTATAACCCGGGAACCTATGCCTGTCATTATTTTATAGGGCCAGCCACTGATTTAAAAAATGCTGGTTTCATCCTATCTTTTAACGCATTAAATTTGACGAATGATGCTGGAAAATGTGATCTACCAAAGGAAGCTCTTACGTCTACACATCGAACTGTTGATATAGCAGGCCAGTCTTTTGACTCATTATTAGAACCTTTACATTCAGCTGGGCCAGAGACTGGTTTTTTACCAATTTATTATCCTAAAAATAATATAAGTGGTAAGAATCTAGTAGATGTAGACCCAGAGGGTAAAGACTCATGTACTTCTATCGACCAGCGCGGACTTTCACGCCTTGCCGATAGTAAATTATATTATCAACCAAATGGTCGTAATAGCTGTGATATTGGTTCGATTGAACTAATGAAACTGACCGCTGGAGATATAAAAGGTTTAGGTAATACGTCACTTACAGATCTGCTTGCAAAATATCAATCTCAATATGATACGGTTCAGAAGAATATCTTGAATCCAGATTATGCATATTTATTAAATGTATTAAAAATCGATTCAGCAAATTACAAGAACCTTCTTGATCAAACTAAAGCAAATGCAAAATATCGAGCAATTTATATCGACTTAAAGGCAAATGGTTTACCTTTACCAAATGAAGATAGTAGTCACTTATTAAAGTTCTTTAATACATCTGATTATAATATTAATCTTGAAACTGTCGGTACAGGATTGATCGACGATAAAGTTACAAACATTAAAAAGGATGATGGACTTTTTTGTGAATGGAATGATGCTTTACAGCAAATTATATTCTATCGTTCAGATGATATTATTACCCAAGCAGGTGATTATAACTATTGTAAATATACAATTAGCAGTAAAGATGGCACTACTCAATCATCTGGATTATTAGAAGCCCGATTTGATAATATCCCACCAGTTGCTGGTGATGGAACTGTAACTTTTAAATATTTAGCAAATGAAGTCATTCCTTTGAATTTATTACAGTATGCGAATGATGATGGGGACGGTCCTACAAGTACACTTAAGACAAAGCCAAATAAACCTAAATTTTGGGTGAATGATCAGGGTGTAGAGTTACCGATTTATATACCAAGTAAAACTTCAAAGGATGGTATTTTCAAGGTAGTCAAAGCAGATCGAGAAGGGCCATGTCCTAAAGATGATAGCGGTAATACTTGCTATGGTGGTAACATCTATATTCAAGCGAGTAACGTATTTAACACCTTCAATGATACATTGACTTACTATGTTTATGATGCAGATGGAACTATTTCAGCTAAAGCAGGAACGATTAATTTAGTAAGTACAGCAACTACAACAGATGATTCTCGAAGTGGAGGTGGAGGAAGTATTGGAATTTTCTCTCTGGCATCCTTGCTAAGTTTGATTGTCTATAGACGTTACCGTAAATAAGCATAAATAAAAAAAGCCTCCATAGGAGGCTTTTTTTATTTCTTATTAGATTTTTGAATGGCACATTATTAAAAAAAACAGTTTTTAGTGCTCTAAATATTTGTTGATATATTCTTCACGTATAGCGGTTCTTTCATCAGCACTTGCTTTGAGCATGCGTTGACGTAAATCATTACGTTCTTGTGTACTCATTTTTTGCCAAGCTTCACGCATTTTCTGTTTTTCTGCATCTGGAAGTTGGTTGAACCAATCCATACGTTGTTGCAGATTAGCGCTTTGGTTTGCTGGTAATTCTTTCAAGCTTTGATAGCGTTTAATTACTGCTCGTTGTTCTTCTTCAGACAAAGCATTCCAAGTATCATCTACTTGAGTATTGGCATCTTTAGAAAAAATCCAGAAACGTTCAAAACCCGCAAAACTGGTTTGCAGGAAACTTAATGAACAAAGGATAAGTGCTAACTTTTTAGCTACCATGTTGAACTTTATCCTCACCCAACACCATCAGCATTTCTAAATCTTCCACCATTTGTGGTGATAATTTAGGATTTACAACCACTTGATTTTGTGGCTTATCCATCATATCTACCGAATTAGGCAAAATAACAAAACCAGTAATTGCTGCTGCAAGTGCAAAACCAGTCATTTTCCAGACACTATAAAAAGAGGCTGGTTTTTGTTGGATATGGTCAAGCACATGATTCATCACCACTGTTTTATTTTTATGGTGATGGGCCAAACTATCGAGTTTAGACGTCACCTTTTTAGTGAAATCATCATGATTCATTGGAACCTCCCATGGGATTTAAATGCGCTAAGTACTCTCTAAGTCCCTGAATTGCTCGATGATAATGGGTTTTTACACTACCTTCAGTACAGTTCATAATTTGCGCTGTGGTGTGGGTATCGAAACCTTCCCAAGCACGTAACATGAAAGCTTGTTGTTGACGAACAGGTAGTTTTGCAATCGCTTCCTGAATTTCTTCTATGGTCACTGCTTGATCTAGAAAATCTGCTGGATTGATTGCTTTTTCATCGACAATATCAATGATTTCTTCATCATCATTGTCTAGACTAACTTTTTTGAAGAATGAAAATGGATTTGCTCGACGGGCTTCTTTGCGGCGCCAATCCTGAAGTTTATTGTTTAGAATGGTATAAAACAGCGGATACCATTCTTCAGTACTTCGATCGGCGTAAGACTTGTGTAAAGCAATAAATGCTTCCTGAACCAAGTCCATGGCAATGCCTTGTTGACCTTGGGTAGCACTTTCCATCATCACTAAAGCACGTCCAGTAACATCTTGCATAAAAACCTTTAGGCGTTGTTCAGCCGTGCTGGCATGAACACTAGATGCTTCCGATCGAGACTTTTTCGGTGCTAAATCCATGGAGATGGAAAATCCTGTCATTGGACGTACCCACCTTATCTTCAATATATCTCTTATATAACGTTGAAAAGAGGTGGGAGGTTGACAACAATCGGCTATTTTTTAGTAGTGTAAATGATTTTTTTCACAAATATGAGCGATGTAAAATAAATTAACGTTTTATTGGCGTTGGCGAACCATTTCAAAAAAACAAATTGATCCTGCAATTGCTACATTTAACGACTCTTGACCACCTGGTTGCGGTATTGTTACTGATTGTGCATGCTCTAAAGCGTAATCACTTGCGCCTTGTCCTTCGTTGCCTAAAATCCAAACACATGGTTTTGAAAGATCTTTTGAATAAAGACTGGTCGAGCGATGAGAGCTTGTAACGAAAACAGGAATATCGAATTTAGGAAGAATATCGGTCAATTGAAAGTTTTCAAAGCAAGACAGGCTAAAATGTGCGCCCATACCTGCTCTTAAAACACGTGGAGACCAAAGTGAGGCAGAGCCTTGTGTACAAATAATTTGTTTAATATTCGCTGCTGCTGCAGACCGTAATAATGTGCCTACGTTACCTGGGTCTTGTACATTTTCGAGAATTAGAGTGTCTACGTTATAGTCAATCGTTGATGCAGTTTTAGGCAAATCAATAATAGCTAAGCAAGGAAGCGTATTACCTAAGGTACTTAAGTCTTTATATAAAACTTCACTGATAATAAAGACATGACCCTGATGGAGCTCAATTATTTTCTTTAAATCGCTGTGTTCCAATGCTTGTTCAGTTGTAAACAAAGAAAAGAGTTTTTTCTGTTGTTGTAACCAAGCTAGGCAAAGGTGAGTACCTTCAAGAACCGTTTGTTGATGCTTTTTTCGGGCGCTATTGAGTTCAATTAAACCACGCAAATGTTTAATTTTTGCATTGTCTTTTGATTCTAAAAAAATAACCGCCATAAGGATATATCCAAAAGGGCGTCATCATACTATATGACGCCCTCTATAATTTAATTATTAATGATAGCTTGTTACGCGTTCAACTTCGTTTTTAGAACCGATAATTACCGGAACACGTTGGTGAAGCTCTGTTGGTTCAATGTCTAAAATACGAACACGGCCTGTAGTTGATGAACCACCTGCTTGTTCAATGAGCATACTCATTGGGTTAGCTTCATACATTAGACGTAAACGACCAGCTTTTTTCGGATCTTTTAAGTCATATGGATAAAGGAAGATACCACCACGGCATAAAATACGGTGAATATCACCCACCATACATGCTACCCAACGCATATTGAAATCTTTTTCACGTACAGATGTTTTACCTGCAAGTAACTCTTCAATATATTGTTTCACTGGTTGTTCCCAATGACGCTGGTTAGATGCGTTAATTGCAAATTCTTGAGTATCTGCTGATACTTGAACATTCTCTGTAGTAAGTAAGAATGTTTGAGTTTCTGGATCTAAAGTAAAGAAAACTACACCATTTCCAACTGTTAAAGCCATCATTGTTGATGGGCCATATAACACATAACCAGCAGCGACTTGTTGAGTACCTGCTTGCATGAAATCTTGCGCTTGTGTAACTGCATTTTTTGCAGGAAGAATCGAGAAGATTGTTCCTACGCACATGTTGATATCAATGTTACTTGAACCATCTAATGGGTCGAATAGTACCAAGTATTTGCCGTTTTCTTGCGCAGGTGTAAAATCATCAAGTTCTTCAGACGCAAGACCACCTACATGAGGATGAACTTTTAAAGCATCAATTAAATAGTCATTAGAAATCACATCAAGTTTTTTCTGTGTTTCACCTTGAACATTTTCATTACCTGCACTACCTAAAATTCCAGCCAATGCACCTTTTTGTAGGGCTTGGTCAATGGTTTTACAAGTCGTCGCAATCGTGTCGATAACTTGGGCCAACTCAGGTGTAAGGTTCCCTTTTTCTTGTTGTAAAAATTGGGACAATGTGAGGTTGGACATAAAAAAACGCTCCTGTGCGCAAGCATCAAAATGAGTCAAATAAATACGTGGCATATTCTAGATGAGAATGCCGAAAAATAAAAATTATCTTACTTTATTTGTGTTGCATTTATGCTTACAAGCCCCATTTTACGTGGTATGTTGTTTGCATAGCAAAGGAATGTATATTTAGGAGAATCGAAATGACAACTAAGAAGTTTGATGCGACCCCAACGGCAGGTGAACCAATCAATTTAGAAGAAATTTCGAAAGAAAGTGTTCAGGAGGCTTGGAAAGATTATGAAGCAAAACCTGAATATAAAGCTTTTAATAAGCACGATTTGATTGAGTCAATGCAACATTCAGAAGAAGAGGACAATAAATCTTCTTAAATTAAGAATGCAAAAATAAACGCCCATATTTGGGCGTTTATTTTTTTAGATGTTTTATTTTAATAGGGGAGGAACCGCTTCATAGTTAATTTCAACACGGCGGTTTTCTTTCCATGCTGATTCGTCATGTCCTGGATTAACTGGCGCTTCTTTACCATAACTTACCGCTTCAAGTTGCTGTGGATTTACACCACTTGTAATAAGGTAACTTTGAACGGCTTTTGCACGACGCTCACCTAAAGCCATGTTGTATTCACGCGTACCGCGTTCATCTGTATGACCAGTTAATGCAACTTTTGAGTTTGCATTGGCCATGAGGAATTGAGCATGGGCTTGAAGAGTTTGATAGTCTTCAGCAGATAAATCACTGCTGTCGTAATCAAAGTGAACAACACGTTTAGCTAAAGCAGCTTTATTTGCCTCAGTTACACCTTTTGATGAAGCACCTGCCAAATTTTGGGCATTTAATGCAGCATCTTCACTTAAACCTGTTGTGTTTACGGTGCTTGGGTTTGTAGTACCAGCATTTGCAGTCGTTGCTGGTTTACGGCTCGCACAACCTGTCATGACAAGCGCTACACTAAGTAGAGGAAAAGCCAAATATTTGATTGATTTCATCATCATCTCCATCAATGGAAGAAAAAGTTATTTAGGTGCCCAGGCTGGTTCACGTACTTCACCTTGCTCACTCGGTAAATTCATACGGAAACGACCATCAGTGGACATGATAGACAGTAAACCACGGTTTCCTTCACGAGTTGCGTAAACCACCATTTGCCCATTTGGTGAGAAACTTGGTGATTCATCTAAACTGGTTGGGGTAAGAATATTGACAATGCCTGTATTAATATCTTGGATAGCAACTTTATAGTTACTGCCACTTGGTCGATGCACCAGTGCAATTTTTTTACCATCTGCACTTAAAGTGCCACGAGCATTAAACGACCCTTTAAATGTTAAACGTTTTACTGAGCCATCTCCAAAATCATAGCGATAAATTTGAGGAGAGCCTCCACGGTCAGATGTGAAAATAAAAGCTTTTCCATCTGGTGTATAACGTGCTTCTGTATCAATGCCTGAGTCATTTGTCATACGTTTGACTTGGCGAGTTGATAAATCCATTTGATAAATTTCAGGGTTACCGTTCATTGATGCTGTAAATAGCATTGATTTACCATCTGGTGAAAAGCTCGGTGCACCATTTAAGCCTTTAAAGCTAGTCAGTACTTCACGTGTTCCTGTAGAGAGATCTTGTAAGTAAATTGCTGGGCGTTTAGTTTCAAAAGAAACATAAGCAATTTTTTTAGCGTCCGGAGTCCATGCCGGAGACAAAATCGGGTCGCGTGAAGAGAGAACAGTTTTTGGTTGTTCACCATCTGTATCTGCAATTTGTAAGGTGTAACGTTCCGCTGGGGTTGCGGGATTACGTAGTACATAGGCAATACGACCACTAAAATCACCTGCAATACCAGTCAATGCTTGATAAATAGCGTCACTTACCATATGTCCTGCTTGACGCACACGTGAAGCAGGAACATTTAGCAATTCATTCAAAAGATATTGCTGTTTTTGCACATCATAAAGCTGGTAATGAACTTCAAACCCATCAGCCGTTTGCTTAATTTGTCCAGTAACAACATATGGAATACCAGCAGCTTGCCAATCAGATGCTTGAATTTGATTAATTGCAGCATTTGCAGGTAAATTTTTTGATGAACTTGTAAAGCGGCCTGAACGGTTTAAGTCAGTCTCAACAATAGGGTAGAGACCATTGTCATTATTAAATGGAACAATAGCGATTTTTGGCGCCTGATCAGGTGCTTTTGCAATTTCTAAATGTAATTGAGCAAAGGCAGCTGTCGGTGCAAGAGGACTTAATGCTGTAAGCAACGTTAAGGCTAGAAGGTGTTTGCGGGTCGTTTTCATAGGTTTAAAGTCATTGAAGGCATTTTTGTGACTGTGGATTTTGTAACATAGTTACATGCCTTAAACTATTTAAAGCATGTAACAATATACTTATTTTGCAGTAAATGTTGAACTGAATGACCTTGCTTCACGTCGAGCATCAGGATCGGATGGCATTGGGTAAGGTGCAGCAGAACGAATCGCAGCTTCAACACTCGCTTTAACATCTGGGTTGCTAGAGCTAACAATAACTGATAATACAGCTCCACTATCGCTGAGAGTGACACGCGCAGTTGCTTTCTGACCCGATGTTCCTGCTGGGATATCCCAAGCATTTCGAATTTTCTGTTCAAAATCACGCTTCGCTGAAGATGCAATTTTTTTGGCTTCACCCTTTTTCTGTGCAGCTTCTTCCTGTGCTTTTTTGGCAGATGCAGCTTTTTCTTCTGCCTCAGCCTCAGCTTTACGCTTAGCCTCTTCAGCCGCTTTTTGCTGTTTCGCTTTCGCATCAGCTTCAGCCGCTTTCTGCTTTTTAGCCTTCGCGTCAGCTTCAGCTTTATGCTTAGCCTCTTCAGCCGCTTTCTGCTTTTTAGCCTTCGCGTCAGCTTCAGCTTTATGCTTAGCCTCTTCAGCCGCTTTTTGCTGTTTGGCTTTTGCATCAGCCTCAGCTTTACGCTTAGCCTCTTCAGCCGCTTTCTGCTTTTGGGCCTTCGCATCAGCTTCAGCTTTATGCTTAGCCTCTTCAGCCGCTTTCTGCTTTTGGGCTTTCGCATCAGCTTCAGCTTTACGCTTGGCTTCCTCAGCTACTTTCTGCTGTTTAACTTTCGCCTCTTCAGCTGCTTTACGTTTAGCATCTTCCGCAGCTTTTCGGGCTTCATGTTTAGCTTTTGCCTCAGCTTCAGCCTTACGTTTTGCTTCTTGCTGTGCCTGAAGTTTTGCATTTTCTGCTTCACGTTTTAGTTTTGCGTCAGCCTCAGCTTTACGTTTGGCTTCCTCAGCAACTTTGCGAGCTTCACTTTGTTCATGTTTAGTTTTTGCTTCAGTTTCAGCTTTACGCTTTTGTTCAGCTTCAACTTTTGCAGCTTTCGCTTCAGCTTGACGCTTAGCTTCAGCCTGCTGTTTTTGAGCTTCCTCTAAACGTTGTTGTTCCGCAGCTTGCTTCGCTTTAGCCGCTTCTTCAGCTTTACGTTTTTCCTCAGCTAATTTTGCTTGCTCAGCTTTTTGCTTTTGGGCAACCAGATGTTGTGCTGTTGGTGGAGGAGGTGGCACTGGTACTGCTGGAATATTTTGAGGAACATTTTCATCCACAATCGGACTTAAAACTTCTTCAGCCTGATTTTCTGCTGTGGTTTGTTGCTCAACTTCTTTTGCTAAAGGCGGTGGTAAATCTTCTGGCTTAACTAAAATAGTCGTCAGCTTTTTTGGCTGTTCAGGTGGTTTACTCAAGCCTAAAAAAAGCAAGCCGACAATAGCAATTGCATGAACTCCAAGTGTGAAGCCCAATGCAATTGCATTTTGTTTAAACGGAGGCTTTTGATTTTTGTTCATAGCTTATTTTAAAGGCTCTGTCAGAAGGCCAACTTGCGTTAAACCTGCTTCTTGTAAACTTGCCATCAATGATACGACTTCGCCATAAGGACGAGATTTATCACCATTCACTAAAACCGTAAGCTGTTTGTTTTCTTGTTCAGCTTGCTTTTGTGCTTCACTTAAAACAGATTCAAGTTTTTCACGAGAAAGTGGTTCGTTATCTTTGTAGTCTTGATATTGAAGATAAATATTGCCGTCTTTACCAATGGTTACCATGGCTGGCATATCTTTTGATTCAATTGGACGATTATTTGCCTGAGGTAAGTCGACTTTAATACCGCTAGTAATCATGGGAGCAGTCACCATGAAAATGACTAAAAGCACAAGCATTACATCGATATAAGGGACGACGTTCATGTCACTTTTTAATGGTTTTTTTATGCGCTCAAAGCGCCCTGAACGTTGAATAGCCATTATGCATCTTCCTGTGATGAACCCACAGATTGACGTTGCAATAAAGCAATCATTTCTTCAGCAAATAGTGCGCGGTCAGAGTAGACGCTTTCACCTTTAGCCGTAAAGTGGTTAAAAGCTAATACCGCAGGAATTGCAGCAAATAAACCAATAGCAGTTGCAATAAGCGCTTCAGCAATACCCGGCGCAACTGTTGCTAAAGTCACTTGATCAACGGCAGCCAAACCGATAAAGGCATTCATGATTCCCCAAACTGTACCGAATAAACCGATATATGGAGCAACAGAACCGATACTTGCTAGAGTGCCTAGGCCATATTCAAGGGTACCCTGATCACGACTTAAACCTACACGTAAAATACGCTCGGTGCCTTCGATCGTTTGAGAGGTAGACGCGTTACGCTTTTTAAGTTTGAAAAACTCACTCAGTCCTTGATAAAAGATATCCTCAAGGCCTGAGCGTTTTGAATTGAGTTGTGCGTTGTTATAGAGCGTATTAAGTTCAGCACCAGACCAGAACATTTTTTGGAAATGTTCATCACCTTGACGTGCTTTTTTATAACCCATATGTAACTTGGCAATTAAGTACCAACTAAAGATTGATGCTAACAATAAAATTAGCATGACCAATTGGACGACTGGACTTGCTTGTAAGATAAGGTCAGAAATATGCAGGGTTGATTCAATGTTTGTTGCCATAGTTACATATGCCGGTTGCTTTTTTTAGTCTTGTTCCAATTCTTTACGAATAAGATCACGTATTTCTTCAGGAAGGCGACGTGGCATCATTTCTTTACTTAAACATGCCAATTCAACCTCGCCAGAAGCAAGCAAGATTTCACCACGATAAATATTTTGTTGCAACACAAATGACGCAGCTTTACATGAAACTACACGTGCTGTAACAGTAATTAAGTCATCCATTAAAATAGGACGCATGTATTTCACATCAATTTTATGAACAACAAAGTTGTAATCTTTTTGACGCCAGTAATGGTCAACACCAGCAGCGCGGAGCCATTCTGTACGGGTACGCTCCATATAGCGAATGTGGTTGGCATGGTAAACAATACCACCTGCGTCCGTATCTTCGATATAAACACGAATGTTGAATTCAAAATGATTCGCCATGAGAGTATTCCGTTTTAGTTCACTATAGAGCTTTATATTTAAAATATGACTGCTGAATAAAACATCAGTTCTATCTCAAGTCATACATCTGCTTTTAAATACGGGGCAGTTTAGCAGATTGCATACTAAGTCCTATGGCACAACCTTTCAATTGCGATGGCTGTCTTTGTTGTCTAAAACGGTACCCTCTATGCAAGCATATTGTTAAGTTAAGACTGTTTCCACGCAGCCTGAACTTGTTTAGCTATATTGGGATAATCTAATACAAATCTTATATGCAGCTCAGTTCCTGTTTTTAAGGCCTTATCATCTACAATAAAATAGGGACTATGATTTGGTGCAGCTTGAGTTAAATCATGATTTTCTGGTGTTGCACCCAAGAAAATAAAAAATGAGGGCATTAATTTGCCATAATAGGCAAAATCTTCACTTGCGCTTGCATTATGATCCAAAACATGAAGTTTTGAGTCTCCAACAACCTTGAGTAATGTGGGTTGAATAAGTTGAGTCAGTGCTTTGTCATTCATTGTTACTGGAGCATAGGGCGCAATTTCAACTTTAGCAGTCACATCATTGGCTTGAGCATTATGCTCTATCATGGCTGGGAAACTTTTTAAGATATTTGCCCGTATCTGTTCGTTATTAGAACGAATAGTTCCCACCATATTAACTTGTTCAGGAATTATATTTCCTGCTGTGCCACCCTGAATATTACCAATACTCACTACCCCCATACCTTGGGTGAGATCAGTCCTTCGGCTAATAAGGCTTTGTAAATTATTAATCATTTGTGCCGATGCATAAATTGGATCTCTACCTAACCAAGGAGTAGAGCCATGTACTTGCTTGCCGTTGACTTGAATACGTAAATGGTCTGCACTATTTAAAATAGCACCGTCTTTATAATAAAGATGTCCACTTTGCATACCAGATATGACATGTATGCCAAAAATGGCTTCAGGTTTATAGTCTCTAAATGCTCCATCTGCGATCATTTTTCTTGATCCGATTTGATCACCTTGCGTGAAATTGTCTATATCTGCTCCACCTTCTTCAGCGGGTTGAAAAACAAAGACAACGGTACCTGATATTTTATCTTTATTGGCAGCCAGAATTTTTGCAGCCCCTAATAACATTGCAGTGTGCGCATCATGTCCACAAGCATGCATTACATAGGTTTCTTTACCTTGGTAAATTGCTTTTTGTTTACTTGCAAATGGCACACCACTTTTTTCTTCCATAGGTAGTGCATCCATATCGGCTCTAAGCGCAATAATAGGGCCGGGTTTATTTCCTTTTAAAATACCTACAACCCCTGTTTTGGCATAACCCGTTTTGACTTGAATGCCATAAGACTTTAATTCTTTTTGAACAAGTGCAGATGTTTTAAATTCCATATTGCCAAGTTCAGGATTTTGATGAATATGTTGTCTTAACTGAATGACCTGATTTTCATTTTGTTGTGCAGCATCTTTGATCCAATCTGCTAGGCTCAGTTGACTCATTAAGGCGAATGGCAGAAGTAAAGCGGCTTTTTTGTACATGTCCTTATCCTAAAAATATTATTGTTCATAAGATTTAATATCTAGATTTCTTATAATTCAGTTTTTAAAAATATTAAAAAATCAATAAGGTATAAATAAAGACTTAAAAGGTATAGAGTAATTAACTTATTGATAAGACAATTTTTATTTGAGTTAAAAAGAATAGTTAAATTAAAAAAGGAAGAGAAAACTCTCTTCCTTTGCTTAGTTTTTAGGCTCAGGGGGCGTCATTCCAAACTGTAAATAAGATTGGTTGGTTGCTATACGACCTCGTGCGGTACGCATGACATAACCTTGTTGAATTAAATAAGGTTCAATCACGTCTTCAAGTGTGCCGCTGTCTTCAGCCATGGCAGCTGCAAGCGCTTCAACTCCAGCAGGACCGCCATCAAAACGCTCGAGTAACATGCTCAAATAACGACGGTCTAAGGTATCTAGACCAGCTTTATCAACATTGAGCATATCAAGCGCACGTTGTGCCATTTCATGAGTCACTTCACCCGTACCTTTTACTTGTGCATAGTCTCGAACACGTCGTAATAAACGGTTGGCAATACGCGGAGTACCGCGTGAGCGACGAGCTACTTCTTCTGCACCTTCAACTGTAATTGGTACATCCATGAGGTTTGCAGAACGTGACACGATATGAGTTAGGTCTTCTACAGAGTAAAACTCAAGACGCTGCACAATACCAAAACGGTCGCGTAGAGGTGAGGTGAGTAAGCCGGCACGTGTGGTGGCAGCAACGAGCGTAAAAGGTGGTAAATCTAGTTTAATTGAACGAGCAGCAGGGCCTTCACCAATCATGATATCGAGTTGGTAATCTTCCATTGCCGGATACAGAATTTCTTCAATCACTGGAGAAAGACGGTGAATTTCATCAATAAATAGAACATCGCCTTCTTCAAGGTTGGTGAGCATTGCAGCCAAATCACCCGCACGCTCTAAAACAGGTCCTGAAGTGGATTTGAGATTGCCACCCATTTCACGCGCAATAATATTGGCAAGCGTGGTTTTTCCTAAGCCAGGTGGACCGAAAATCAGTGTGTGATCGAGTGCTTCACCACGACCACGAGCCGCACCGATGAAAATTTCCATTTGCTCGCGTACAACTGGCTGTCCAATATAATCGGCAAGTGAAGTCGGTCGAATAGCCCGATCAAAATGATCTTCAGGTTTTTCTGTTCCACTGATTAGACGGTCTTGCATAAATGTATTTACTTCATCATTGATTTAAGAGCAGCACGAATAATATCGGCTGATTCAGTGTAATCGGCTTTAACCGCAGCTACAGCTTTTTGTGCTTCAAGTGGTTTATAACCTAAAGACTGTAATGCTGCTTCTGCTTCAGCAACAGGAGAGTTTGCAGCAAATTGAATTTGAGGCATGGTAGCCACAGTTGAAGTGCCTTGAGCCAAGGTTTTGAAACGGTCACGTAGTTCAATCATTAAACGTTCAGCCGTTTTTTTACCTACACCCGGAACTTTAACCAAAGTGTTTACATCGTCATGTTCAATTGTGTGTACTAGCAATTCAACACTTAAAGTAGAGAGAATACCTAATGCCATTTTCGGGCCAACACCATTTACTTTTAATAAGGTGCGGAAAATTGTTTTCTCTTGAGCATCACTAAAACCATAAAGCTGCTGAGCATCTTCGCGGACGACCAAATGCGTCCATAGCGTAACTTTCTGGCCTTTTTGTAATTGGCAAAATGTTGAAAGTGGCGTATCAATTTCATAGCCCACACCATTTACATTCAGTAAGACAGTTGGGGCTTCTAGGGCAAACACTTCGCCAATTAAACATCCGATCATAGCGTAATTTCACTTATTCATAACTGTAAATCTGGTCGTTCTAAATGTATTAAAACGACACCAGCTGTATTTCTTTCTATATTAAGGCAACTTAAAACAAGCCGATTTTATTACCTTGTAGCTCTTGCGCCAAGCTATAAGCCTGATGATCTGAAAACTTACTAATAATATCGAGTACCTGCATGATATTGTTGTAGTGGTTGTTGCTAAAGCGAGCACCGTATAAATGGAGAATAGACATTAAACGTTGCTCTTTAAAGCTTAAAGATTTATGCGGCATGGTTAATGGTACAAATGCATCAAGAATAGTTTGCAAACTTTGATGAGCAATAATTTCTAAACCAGACTTTTGTGGATGTTCAAATATTTTTTCACGAGCCAGATTTTTAGCTGTTTCAATACCTTTAGCAATATCTGGCGAGCAGTATTGTAAAAGGCTACCTTGAAGCTGACCCGTAATAATTTCATACTGATGCTTAGCAAAAGCTGTTGTGACTTCATCAACCAGACGCTTCATAACACGGCCACGTAATGCCGAAATTTTTTGTTGCCATGTACTGCTCGGCTGTGACAACTCTTCAGGTTGACCATAATCTGCAATTAAGTTCAGAAAAATCGGTTCAACTTCTTGATAGTGCAGCATATTTAAAATAATGCCATCTTCTAAGTCGATTAGGGCATAGCAAATATCATCTGCTGCTTCTAATAAATAGGTGAGTGGATGGCGGCAGTAGTGATATTCACCTAATTGAATGAGACCAAGCTGTTCAGCAATTTGTTTTAAAATTTCTTTTTCAGACTGATAACAACCAAATTTCGCCCGTTGGTGAGAGGGACGATCGCCTTGGGAAGCAATTGTTTTTGAAAGCCAAGGATATTTTAAATAAGCGCCTAAGGTCGCGTAAGTTAAACGCATTCCTCCATCATCTGGATGATAGTCAATACGGGTTAATAAGCGTAAACCTTGAGCATTGCCTTCAAACTGACGAACATCGGCTTCTTCTTCGGGAGTTAATTTTTTTAGAAAATCATTATGTGAGGCATCGTCAAACCATTCACGAATCGCATACTCGCCGGCATGACCAAAGGGTGGGTTGCCAATATCATGAGCAAGGCAGGCTGCTTGAATGATTGCACCGACATCGGCAGGAGAAATCCAAACGGGCAATTCATCTTTTATTTTTTCGGCTGCCAGCATGCCCATGGAACGGCCAATACAGGAAACCTCAAGGGAGTGAGTTAAACGGGTATGGATACCGTCATGCTGTGCTAAAGGGTGAACTTGGGTCTTACGGTTTAACTGACGAAAACTTTGTGAAAATATAATGCGGTCATAATCTTTATGAAATGGGCTACGAGCCAGCTCTGTACTGCTTTTTTTGCTACCTAAACGAACCGCAGAAAGCAGTTCTAACCAACGCATTTGTTCCATTTATCATTATTCAAAACTATAAAGCCTGATCATGCCAAAAAAAACTTAAAAGCACTAGCGTGGTGCGACATAGTTTGTCTTAGTTCAGGTTTTATTATGTTATTGAATAAACATGAAACAATTTATTTTGAGTGAGAATGATTAAAAAAATGATTTTGAACAAAAAACACGTCACTTCTTGCAGAATTAGGTTACAGAATACTGATTCTACATCTAGCTGATTTTAGCAAGACACAGTAGAATATGCGCTCTCTCTAAAGTCACATTGCGGTAAGGTTCACAAGACCTGCCCGTGGAGCCAAAATCAACATGTTTATCGTGGCCGGTGCAGCAGCACATTCTTCTTTTAAGAAAGCTCAACTATTAACACGTTTATCGTCAATTAGTTCTGTTCAATCTTTTGACAGCCAATGGGTCTATTTGTTTGATCAAGCGCTCAACGAGCAGCAACATCAATCTGCTTTGCAATTATTAAATGACGGTGAGTCTTTTGAACTTCGTCAACCTGCAAGTGATGAGATTCAGATTTTAGTGACACCACGTGTGGGTACTATTTCACCTTGGTCTTCTAAAGCAACTGATATCTTCAAGAACTGTAATACACCAGTTCACCGTTTAGAACGTGGTCTTTTATTTACGTTAAAAGGTGTTTCTGAAATTGCTAATGAAGTAAAACAAGTACTTCATGACCGTATGACTGAAACTGTTTTTGCACAAATTGAAGATGCAAAAGCACTATTTTCAGAAACAGCACCAAAACCTTTAAATTCAATTGATATTTTAGGTCAAGGTAAAGAAGCATTAGTAAAAGCCAACAACGAATTTGGTTTTGCTTTATCTGAACAAGAAATTGATTATTTAACAGAAGCATTTACTCGACTTGGTCGTAACCCAAATGACATCGAGTTAATGATGTTTGCACAAGCAAACTCTGAACATTGTCGTCATAAAATCTTCGGTTCTGAATGGACAATTGATGGTGAAAAACAACCATTATCATTGTTCCAAATGATTAAAAACACCTATAAAGAATCTCCAACTGACGTGTTATCAGCATATAAAGATAACGCTTCTGTAATTGTTGGTTATGACACGATGCGTTTTTATCCGAAAGCAGATGAAAACGGTCATTTTGTTTACAAATATAAGAGCCAAGCTGCTCATATTTTAATGAAGGTGGAAACGCACAACCACCCAACAGCAATTTCTCCATTTGCTGGTGCAGCAACAGGTTCAGGCGGTGAAATCCGTGATGAAGGTGCAACTGGTCGTGGTGGTAAACCAAAAGCGGGTTTAACAGGCTTTACAGTTTCTAACTTAAATATTCCTGGTTTTGAACAACCTTGGGAAGAAAACTACGGTAAACCTTCACGTATGGCATCGCCATTACAAATTATGATTGAAGGTCCATTAGGTGGCGCGGCATTTAACAACGAATTCGGTCGTCCTGCATTAAATGGTTATTTCCGTACTTTCGAACAAAATGTAAATGGTGAAGTGAAGGGCTTCCATAAGCCAATCATGATTGCTGGTGGTTACGGTAACATCCGTCCTGACCATGTAGAAAAAGATGCGATTCAACCGGGTGATCTGCTCATTGTATTGGGTGGTCCTGCGATGTTAATTGGTCTTGGTGGTGGTGCAGCCTCTTCTGTAGATAGCGGCACAATGGGGGAAAGCCTTGATTTCGCATCTGTACAACGTGAAAACCCAGAAATGGAACGCCGTTGTCAGGAAGTGATTGATACATGCTGGCGTTTAGAAGACTTCAACCCAATCGTATCTATTCATGACGTAGGTGCTGGTGGTTTATCAAATGCAATGCCTGAGCTTGTAAACGACCACGAGTTAGGTGCAGTTCTTAACCTTCGTAAGATTCCTTCATTAGAGCCGGGCATGAGCCCAATGGAAATCTGGTCAAATGAAGCACAAGAGCGTTATGTTCTTGCAATTCGTCCAGAGTCTTTAGAACAGTTCGAATCAATCTGTGCTCGTGAACGTTGTCCGTTTGCCGTGTTAGGTGAAGCAACTGAAGCTCGTCACTTAACTGTTGAAGATCCATTGTTCCAAAACAACGCAGTTGATATCCCAATGCAAGTGATGCTTGGTGGTACACCGCGTATGCAACGTTCTTATGAAACAATTGAACGTAAAGGTAACGAATTTGACGCTTCAAAAGTTGATTTGAAAGATGCTATTTTCCGTGTATTGAAAAATCCTACAGTTGCATCTAAGTCATTCTTGATCACCATTGGTGACCGTTCAATTACAGGTATGGTTGCACGTGACCAAATGGTTGGTCGTTGGCAGATTCCTGTTGCAGATGCAGCAGTAACGACTACAAGCCTACAAGGCTTCACTGGTGAAGCAATGGCAATGGGGGAGCGTCCGCCAGTTGCATTGTTGAATCCAGCAGCGTCTGCTCGTTTGGCAGTTGCTGAAGCAATTACCAATATTGCATGTGCAAACATTGAACAAATTAGCGATATCAAACTTTCAGCAAACTGGATGGCTGCTGCTGGTCAAAAAGGTGAAGACCAAGCATTGTTTGAAGGTGTGAAAGCGATTGGTATGGAAATGTGTCCTGCTTTAGGAATTGCGATTCCTGTAGGTAAAGACTCACTTTCAATGCGTACCACTTGGAATGATAACGGTGAAGATAAAGCTGTAACCTCTCCAATGACTGGTGTAATTACTGCATTTGCTCCAGTAGCTGATGTTCGTAAGACTTTAACGCCTGAACTTAAGAATTTAGAAGATTCAGTACTTGTACGTATTGATTTATCTAAAGGTCAGTTCCGTTTAGGTGGTTCGATTCTTGCTCAAGTATATAAAGCAATTGGTTCAATCACTCCAGACGTTGATAGTTTTGATGATTTCAAAGCGTTCTTTGCTTTAATTCAAGACTGGAATAACCGTGGCTTGATTCAAGCTTACCACGACATCGGTGATGGTGGTTTACTTGCAACTGTAGCTGAAATGATGTTTGCTTCACGTTTAGGTGTAGCATTAGAGAACCAAACTACTGCGGGCTTATTTGCAGAAGAAATTGGTGCAGTAGTTCAAATCAAAGCAGTTGATTGGGAAGCTTTACAAGCAGAAGTTGCTGCTTCTAGCTTAAAAGATGCAATTGCTGTAGTTGGTCGTGTAAATAACACCGATCAATTATCTGTAAATGGCTTAACACTAGAGCGTGCAGAGTTACAACAAGCTTGGTCTGAAGTATCTCATCAGATCCAACGTTTACGTGATAACGTAGAAACTGCTGACCAAGAATTTGCTTTAATTACTGATAAATCACATCAAGGCTTAATTGCTAAACCAACATTTGACTTGAATGAACCTATTGAAGCACCGTTCATTAACACACGTCGTCCGAATATGGCAATCTTGCGTGAGCAAGGCGTAAATGGTCATATTGAGATGGCGGCAGCCTTTGACAAGGTTGGTTTCAATACCGTTGACGTGCACATGAGTGATTTACTTGCTGGTCGTGTAAGCCTAAGTGATTTCGAAGGCTTGGTAACTTGTGGTGGTTTCTCTTACGGTGACGTAATGGGTGCTGGCGGTGGCTGGGCAAAATCAGTTCTGTTTAATGCAAAATTACGTGATCAATTCGAGCAATTCTTCCACCGTGAAGGTACGTTTAGCTTAGGTATCTGTAATGGTTGCCAAATGTTGTCACAATTAGCACCGCTTATTCCGGGTGCTGAACACTGGCCACGTTTCCATCGTAATATGTCAGAAGTTTTTGAAGCGCGTAGCGTAAACGTTCGTGTTGAAAAATCTGTTTCTGTATTACTAGATGGTATGGAAGGTTCGATTTTACCGATTGCTGTAGCACATGGTGAAGGTCGTGCAGTTGCTAGCGAAGCTGATATTGCAAGCTTAAATGCAGCGAATCAAGTTGCATTGCGTTATGTTGATAGTCACGGTAACCCGACTCAACATTATCCATTGAACCCGAACGGTTCGCCGGAAGCGATTACTGGTGTAACATCTAAAGACGGTCGTGCAACGATTATGATGCCGCACCCAGAGCGTACCTTCCGTGCAATTCAACACTCTTGGAGTCCAGAAGAGTGGACTGAAGACGGTGCATGGTTACGTATGTTCCGTAATGCACGTAAGTTTATTGGATAATATAAAAATTGAAATAAGCCACCGTCAGGTGGCTTATTTGTATGTAGTACAATGTGAATAAAATAAATAGTAGAGAAGAAAAATGAATTCAAAAATCCATTTCCGTGAGTTTGCACTTCTGATGGCATTACTCATGTCTATTGTTTCTTTTTCGATAGATGCAGTTTTACCTGCCTTAGGTGAGATTGGACGAGTTTTTGAATTAAAGAATAATAATCAGACTCAATGGGTCATCATTGGTATTTTTTCCGGTATGACAATAGGTCAGCTTATAGCGGGACCGCTATCCGATGCAATCGGCCGTAAGCGCATTTTATTTACCGGTATCATCATTTACTTTTTGGGAAGTTTATTGTGCTTTACCACACAAAGTTTTGAATGGTTTTTAGTAGGACGCTTCATTCAAGGTATTGGGGTTTCTGGGCCTTATGTTGCTTCTATTTCAATTGTTAGAGATAAATACAGCGGTGCTCAAATGGCCCGTATCATGTCTTTAATCATGATGGTCTTTATGGTTGCACCTGCGATTGCACCAAGTCTGGGGCAGCTTATTATTCATTTCTTTGGTTGGCGTGATATTTTTGTTTTATACATGGCGTATGCACTAGTCGTTGGGGCATGGGTCGCTCTACGATTAGAAGAGACACTAATTCCTGAAAACCGTTTACCTATGCGTTTACAAGCATTTCAAGAGGGCTTTAAAGAAGTAGTGAGTAATAAAACCACCATGAGCTATTTGCTATGTGCAGGCTTTTGTTTTGGTGGATTTATTGGTTATTTGGGAACTTCTCAACAAATTTTTATGCAGCAATTTGGTAAAACTGGGCAAGAATTTAGTGCTTATTTTGCTGTGCTTGCTGGTGTAATGGGCATTGCTTCATTTACCAATTCTAAAATTGTCATGAAATTTGGTATGCGTCCAATCTGTATTTATGGATTTCTCGGTCTTTGCTTAATTTCAATTATTTTCTTAGGGATTCAACTTATAGGTGTGACTGTAGCATTTTGGATGTTTATGCTTTATGCCTGCATTCTGTTCTTATTATTTGGAACTCTATTTGGTAATTTAAATGCGATTGCAATGGAGCCAATGGGGCATGTTGCCGGCATGGCATCGGCTATTATTGGTGCAGCGTCCTCCGTTTTGTCACTTATTCTTGCCTCTATTATTGGGCAATTATATAACGGCACATTAATTCCAATGACTTGCGGTTTTGTCATTTTATGTGGTTTAGCATTTATGATGACCGTATATGAGAAGAGGCAGTTAAAGATTGTAGATAATGCAAATCTTTGATTAATTATGATAAAAGTTTTATTTCTATATTATTGTCTTTAGATAAATGAAGAAAAGATTATTAGATACCGCAACTGTATTACTAGATAAGTTTGTTAATCGTTATCATGATTGTGAGGGGTTTTGGGAAATCGATGTTTTGTATACATATTGTTTGTCACTAGGTGAGTTTACCTTAACATTTGATCTATTAAATCGTAACTCTTTCATAAATGATGAATTTTAAAGAAAGTAAATAATAAATTTTCGAGCTATCTAGATGATTATTTAGCAATTCATAAGAAAAAAAGAGAGGATTTAATTGAGGCTGTCATAAAAATTGCATTTGATAAAGATTATAAAATATCAGCAGATATTTTATATGGTGATTATTTCCAAGTTAGAGTAATTCTTGTTGATTCATATATAAGAACTTTTTTCTAGATACAATGATGGGTATTGTGTGGCTCATACTCATTGGATAAAGCAAAGAAACTATATAGATTCATTACCAATAGAAGATCATCCACTCATAGGGAATTATAACTTCTCATTAAATTTATCTCCAAAATCTTTAGAGATTACAGATGTATTATTTAATATTCCTAAAGTTCTATAATCCATCAGCTCGTGGTGATAGCCAATCTTTATACTTATTTATTAACTCATTCCTCTTGGCGTCATTAAAGATAATAAAATCAATGCCCCCATCATATGGAGCAATAATTATATTTTGCTCAAAAGAAATCATAAAGGCTCGAACCTCATCGTCGGCGATCTTTTTTAATAAATCATTGTGTTCATTTTTTTTCCAAATTTCATTGATGGAATACGGTCTATAGAAATGATCTTCTTCGTCATCATCATAATATTCGGGATTAGCTTGTGTTAGATTTATTTCTTTTTCTGGATGAAATTCGTATTTGAGCCTCAAAGTTGGATCATATATTTTATTATTATCGCTTTGACTGAAATAATGACCGGTAACAATAAAAATAGAAGCATTAGAATCGAAACAGTCATCAATAATTTGATTATGACGATTTAATAATAATTCATATTCTGCAGGTGTATCTGCATATCTTTTTGATTCTGGAAGGCTATGAATTCGGAACCAAAATTGTGAAAAATATTGTCGAAAACAATGTGAAATTGGAAGTTTATTAGGATAAAAAAACTTCCATTGATTTATGAATGAATTAGTCATTTTTCTTTTGGCCTAAATATTTATTAACATGTTATTTGATAAGTTACACAAAAAACAATTTAATAAGAAAAATATTTCGATGGGTAAGGTAAATTTATATTAAATTATACTTTAAGGAAGTTGGTTCAATTTTTGCTTTCTCTGTAACAACGATAAAAATCGGAGATCAAAATGATGAAAAACAAAAATCATATGGGAACAATGTCTACAAAGGACAGAGGCTGGCGCTTATTTGGCTTAGCACTTGCTATTCAAATTCTTTTTATTGGAGCAAATTATTTGGCACTGATGAGCTGACTTTGATTTAGAAGCTTTTTTAACGGTATGATTTAAAGCAAGTTTACTAGTTTTGAGTCATTCTATTCATGTTAAAGCTGATTTATTACGTACCTGAGTCACATCTTGAGTCGACTAAAGAGTCTATATTTGCGGCTGGAGCAGGGGGGATAGGGAACTATGAACAATGTGCTTGGCAAGTTAAAGGAATAGGGCAATTCAAGCCAGTTAAAGGAGCTGATCCTTATATTGGAGAGCTAGGTGAACTTGAGCAAGTTGACGAATGGCGTGTTGAAACGATTGTGCTTGAAGAAAAGGCAAATGCAGTGGCAAAAGCATTAAAGGCAAGCCATCCTTACGAAGAGCCTGCCTTTGAGTTTATTCAAATCATAGAAGTTGATTTTTAATTAAACTGTGAAAAGTCTGGTTTACGTTTTTGCATAAATGCCTGCACAGCTTCTAGCATTTCTGGTGATTGAACGCGTTGCATAAAGATTTCTGCTTCATGGTCAATACATTCAATAATCTGATCTAAATCATGTTTCATTAATGCTTTGGTTTGTTTTAATGAAGCAAGTGGTAAAGCTGTTAAGTGTTGAGCAGTTGCCTGAGCAATTGAATAAGCATCTTCAACGATTTCATTCACTAAGCCAGCTTGTAGAGCAGTTTCTGCATTGAACTTTTTCGCAGTAAACAGTAGTTCAGCTGCTTTGTGATAACCGGCTTGTTTAACTAATAATTGACTTGCACCACCTTCAGGAGAAAGCCCAAGGCTAACAAAAGGAATTTGGAAGAGGGCCGTATTGTCGGCAAAAACGAGGTCTGCCTGTAATAAAATCGTAACGCCAATACCAATTGCAACGCCTTTTACTGCAATAATAAGCGGCTTTGATAATCTGGCAGCAGATTTAAGGAGTACAAATGGAGGAACTTGACCTGCAGGGCCAGCATTCGGACTTTGTACAAAACCCATGAAGTCTTTCATGTCATTACCAGCGGTAAAGTCATGTTCGGCACCACGTAGAACGACTACTCGTACATCTTTATTTCGGTCAGCTTCATCAAGTGCTTTGGCAATCCATAAATAAAGTTCGCCATATAATGCATTTTTTGCTTCTGGGCGATTTATGGCTAAGGTGAGTACGCCACCTTCTAAATTTGCTTGTAAATGTTGATGAGGTTGTTGAATACAGCTAAGTGTCATCGTACTATCCTTGCTTTAAACCACGTTGTTGATTTTTAGGTTCTCATTATGGCGCATATTTTTTGTAATAAGCGTAACTGGTGAGTTCATAAAAAGTGAAAAACTCATTATGTATACATTTGATTATCTCGTTTTTATAGGTCGTTTTCAGCCATTTCACTTGGCACATATGCAAACGATCGAAATCGCGCTACAACAAAGCCGTTATGTGATTTTGGCATTAGGTTCCGCCCAAATGGAACGTAATATTAAAAATCCGTTTCTCGCGATTGAACGAGAGCAAATGATTTTATCTAATTTTTCATTAGATGAGCAAAAGCGTATTCAATTTGTGCATGTTGTTGATGTTTATAATGATGAGAAGTGGGTAAAACAAGTCAAATCACTGGTAAATGGCGTGATAGAGCCGAACTCGAAAGTTGGTTTAATTGGTCACTTTAAAGATGAATCATCTTATTATTTAAGATTATTTCCCGAATGGGTAATGGTGGAGCTGGATAGTTTAAAAGACTCTATTTCAGCAACACCAATGCGTGAGGCGTATTATCGTGGTGAAATCCAAACGGAATTTTTTCCTGTTGGAACTATTCAATTTTTAGATGAATTTAAAAAAACACGTACTTACCAAAAACTTCAACAACGTTTTGAGCAAGATGACCGCTCTAACTTAGATGAAATTGAGTAATTAAATATAGATTAAGCATCTGCCCAAAAGATAATTCGGTTGGAAAAAGGATCGGTAATACTGAGTTCTAGCGTTTCCCAATCTGTTTTTTCAACCTGAGGTTTAGAAAATTTATAATCTTTTTGACTGAGTTCACTATGTAACTCATAAATATGTTCCCAATAAATACGGATTGCGCTGTGCGGACTTGCATCTCCAAAATGTTCAGATAAATGAATGATGCAATCATCTTTTGAAATCTGTAAATACAGCGGAAAGTTATCTTCAAACTGGTGTTGCCAGTCGAGCTGAAAGCCTAAAAACTCAAGGTAAAATGATTGAGCTAAATCAACATCAAAAATTCTTAAAATTGGTGTAATAGAACCTGATTGCATCATTTTTCCTTTTAACGTGTACCAAATTGTTGAGTCCAATAGCTCTTTTGTTTACCTGTTTTGTCAGAAGCACAAGCAATTGCGTAAGTTGTGAATTTTGGATTCATTAAATTGCTACAGTGTAGGGGACTCGATAGCCATTTAGACATTACCTCATTTAAAGTTTTCTGCCCGCTCGCGACATTTTCACCGTTGGCGTTACTAAGCGTATTGTAAAGTTTTAATCGTGACTTTAAATCGAGGCCAGTCGAGCCAACATGCCCAAGAAAGTTATGTGCCGCCATATCTTCACTATGAGAAAGTGCGCCTTTATATAAATTATTATTCCAACTCAGCGGCGTGGTTGCGGAAAAATACTGCGGACCACATTGGCGTGATTGCTGGCGTATTTGATTGATTGTACTAAGAATAGCTTTTTGGTAGGCATGGTTTTGTAAATCTTGGCAGCTTATTTCTATAGATGATTTTTGAACTTGTGGTGTAGAAGAGCTCAGTGTAGGAGGTGTACTTGATGAGTTAACTGAGCACGCAGCAGTAATAAGGCTACAAGGCAATAAAGTACAAACTTTTAGTAGATTCATAGCTATGCCATTATTCGAATTATTTTAACATTTTTATCATACGCCAAATTAAAATGACTGAGCAATTTATGTGCGTGTAAAAAAGCGAGTATTCAACTCGCTTTTTTGTTGCTCAAGCTTATTAAGCCGTTTGTAATGCTTTTAAGTCTTCTAAAACTTGTTCTGCATGGCCAGCAGCTTTTACTTTACGGTAGCTTTTAACTAAAGTTTTGTTATGGAAAATAAAAGTAGAGCGCTCGATACCCATTACTTTTTTTCCATACATATTCTTTTCTTTAATGACATCAAAGTGATTACAAAGCACTTCTTCTCTATCACTAATTAAATCAATAGTTAGAGCCTGTTTTTCTGTAAAGTTTTGGTGGGCTTTTACTGAGTCACGTGATACTCCAAAAATACGAGTACCCAAAGCATCAAACTGATCTTTTAAACAAGAAAAACCGACAGCTTGTGTGGTGCAACCAGGAGTTGAGTCTTTAGGGTAGAAGTAAATAATCAGCCATTCATTATCGATTTCAGCCAAATTCACTTCGCCGTGTGTAGTTGGGAAAACCTGATTTGGCAGTTGAATATTTTCAGACATTTCTTATCCTTTAAAAGTTAAATTCGATCTAATTCAAGTGGTAGAAAAGCATATTCTTCATGATAAACAATATCGAGTTTTCTTACAGGAATAGCTTTGTTAAAAATTGGGCCGTCAATGACAGTGGTATGGAATTCGCCGCCCTCACCACATGGATCAATTCCGCGGTTTTCAAGTTCCTGTATATACTCTAGCGATAACACTTGACCTAAATCTTCTACCTTCATCCCGAGTTTAAGGTTTACGGTCACAATGATGCTCTGAAATCCAAGTTGAATAAACTCTTCAACAACTTCACGGTGAGGACGTAGCCAAAGTGGCATGCCTAGTTTAAGTCCAACCATTTGAGTGACGCGATCATGCCAACAGCCATGTTCAGGCATATCTAAGTCACCTGTAACCAGTACTTCTGCACCTTTTTGTTTAGCTTCATTCAATAAGTTAATGAATTTACTTTCATAGTCATTCCAGCTAGATGAAGCCATAAACACGGGTAAGCCAATTGCTTTCGCTTGTGCTTGAATAATATCAAGTGGCATAGCATGGGAACGGGAGCGTTGGCCATGTTCTTCCAGCATAACGATTAAACCAATTACATTACCAGTTCGCATTGCATCATACAGTGCAAGAGAACTGTCTTTACCTCCACTAAAGGAGACAATTGACTGTCTGTGATGTGCGTTGGTTTTCCATTGTTCTTGCATGATTTATTTCGAATGATGAGGTCAGTGTCATTTTAACAGAGCTATAAAAAAAGCCTGCATAAATGCAGGCTTAATTTGGAGCAACAAAAGCTTATTTTTTAGGAGCTTGTTGTTGAGCTGCTTTCATCGCTTCTTCAGTTAATTTTTCAAGCTTAGTTGTTAACTGAGGACCGAAACATGCTTTAAGATCACGGTTTTGTTGTTGTACAAAAGCTAAAGAGCTTGGGCTTTTCTTCGCATTGATTGCGCTCTGGATTTCCCATTTTTGTGCTTCAGTCACTTTACCTTGTGCTTCCACTTGGCAGCTACAGAATTTGCTAACTTCAGCTGAGCTTAATTTACCGCCTTTTGCAGTTTGGTCTTTACAAACGTTGATTAATGCACCTTTAACGTTAGTGCTTTTATATGCTGCTTGAACTGGGTTATCAGCTGCATGAACTGACCCAGCCATAAGTGCAGCTGCTGAGAATAAAGATGAAAGAATAAGATTTGATTTTAACAACTTCATAAATTTTACCTACTTATTGCGGTATATAGCGTGTTGGATCGGTAACACCAGCATCGATAAAGCCTTCTTTACGCAAACGGCAACTGTCACACTTGCCACACGCACGTCCTTGAGCATCTGCTTGATAGCAAGATACCGTTTGACTATAGTCTACGCCATGTTCAATCCCTAAACGTATAATATTCGCTTTGGATAAATGTAACAGGGGTGTTTCAAATTTAAGTGGTTTTCCTTCAACGCCAGCTTTGGTTGCTAAACGAGCCATATTGGCAAAAGCATCAATAAATTCTGGGCGACAATCAGGATATCCTGAATAATCAACAGCATTGATACCAATAACAATCGCTTCAGCATTGAAAACTTCTGCTGCTGCTAAGGCATAAGAGAGGAAAATTGTGTTACGTGCTGGTACATAAGTTACAGGAATGCCTTCTTGTAATTGTTCTGGTACAGCAATGTTATGGTCTGTAAGTGCAGATCCACCTAAATTGGCTAAATCGATATTAATAACACGATGTTCAACGCCTGCGCGCTGCGCTAATGCTTTTGCTGCATCAAGTTCAGTGGTTGAGCGTTGACCATACATAAAACTAATAGCGATACATTCATAGCGCGCTTGTGCCCAAGCTAGGCAAGTGGTTGAGTCTAAGCCGCCTGAAAGTAAAACAATGGCACGAGGGCGCATATTTTTCTCCATATTCGGAATGATTTGTTTTATTGAATGACTAACGACCTGATTCATCGTTCCAGAGCAGTTTATGTAACTGTAGCTGGAAACGAACAGGCAGTTTATCGTCCAGTATCCACTGTGCCAGATCACGTGCTAAACGTGGTAGGCCAACAGCACCTTTTTCAACTGCAAAGGCAGGGGAGAACCAAACGGTGCTGACTTTGGTCTGCAGTTGATATTGTTCAACTTGTTGTTTTGACCACTCATAGTCTTCACGATTACAGATCACAAATTTGATTTGGTCATGTGAAGTTAGGTAGTCAAGATTACTGATGAGATTACGATGTTCTTCACCAGAAGTTGGTGTTTTTAAATCGAGAACTTTAGAAACACGTGGGTCTACTTTTGACACATCGAGCGCGCCACTGGTTTCCAAAGAAACGTCAAAACCCGCATCGCATAAACGTTGTAATAAAATTAAGCAATTTGGCTGTGCTAGAGGTTCGCCACCAGTCACACAAATATAAGGCGTTTGATATTTTTCAGCCGTTTCAATAATGTGCTCTAGTGATAAACGTTCACCTCCTTCAAAAGAATAGGTGGTATCACAATAACTACAACGTAAAGGGCAGCCCGTTAAGCGAATAAATACAGTCGGTAGACCAGAGGCATTTGCTTCACCCTGCAACGAGTAAAAAATCTCGGTAATGCGTAAACCAGACGCAGGGTCAGAGACAGGAATTGCAGAGGAACGTAAGGAAGCCATTCTAGAAATACCACACTATATAAAAAATAAAATCTCTACGATCAGTGTTGACCGTAGAGATGCTTGATCAAACTGAAATTAGTCAGCGCGTAACAAATCGTTCAAACTTGTTTTTGCACGTGTTTGCGCATCAACTTTTTTCACGATAATTGCAGCATATAAGCTGTATTTACCGTCAGCAGACGGGATGTTACCTGGTACAACAACTGAACCAGCAGGAACGCGGCCATAATGGATTTCGCCAGTTTCACGGTCATAAATTTTGGTTGATTGACCAATGAAAACGCCCATTGAAATGACTGAACCTTCTTCAACAATAACGCCTTCAACGATTTCAGAACGCGCACCGATAAAGCAGTTGTCTTCAATAATGGTTGGGTTAGCTTGTAATGGCTCTAAAACACCACCGATACCAACACCACCAGACAAGTGAACGTTTTTACCGATTTGAGCACATGAACCTACAGTTGCCCATGTATCAACCATTGTACCTTCATCTACATAAGCACCAATGTTGACATAAGATGGCATTAACACCACATTTTTAGCTTGGAAGCTACCACGACGAGCAACAGCAGGAGGTACAACACGAACACCAGCAGCTTTAAATTGCTCTTCAGTCCAACCAGAGAATTTAGTTTCAACTTTGTCGTAGAAACGAAGATCACATGACTCGATCGGTTTATTGTCATTTAGTTTAAATGATAATAAAACAGCTTTTTTTAACCATTGATGAACAACCCATTCACCATTGATTTTCTCTGCAACACGAAGTGTACCGTTATCTAATCCAGCAATTGCTTCTTCAACAGCTTGGCGAATTTCGCTTGAGCAATCTGCTGCAGTAAAGTTTGCGCGGTCTTCAAATGCTTGCTCAATGATCGTAGAAAGCTGAGACATGATCTTCCTTCCATAAAAAATTTTAAAGATTTTACACTAATTTGTGACAAGAATCTTTGAAAAAACGTGTTACGTTTAAAGTGAGAGTTAAAGTGGAAAAGCTTATTAGATAATCAAGTGTTTTTTACACAAAAATGATTTGAAAATAAAAATTTAACTCAATTTGTATCAAAAAATAACAGAAATCTAGCAGTTTTTGTATAAAAAAGAATCTATGCTCTTGAATATAATTTTTGTCACAAGCTGAATAAATTAAAAACAGAGCCTTTTCTTGAGGAGAAAACGATGAAAGTATTACGTGTTTTAGTGACAACTACAGCTTTACTTGCTGCTGGTGCTGCAATGGCAGATGAAGCTGTTGTTCATGACAGTTATGCATTCGATAAAAACCAATTAATTCCAGTAGGTGCTCGTGCTGAGGTAGGTACTACAGGTTACGGTGGCGCTTTATTATGGCAAGCAAATCCATATGTAGGTTTAGCATTGGGTTATAACGGTGGTGATATTTCTTGGTCTGATGATGTAAAAGTCAACGGTTCAACATATGACCTAGATATGGATAATAACAACGTTTATTTAAATGCTGAAATTCATCCATGGGGTGCAAGTACTAACCGTTGGGCTCAAGGTGTATACGTAGCTGCGGGTGCAGCATATCTTGATAATGACTATGACCTAAATCGTAATGTTGATGCTACACGTTCATTCCGCGTAAATAACCAAGACTTTATTGCGGGTGCTGATGGTGTGAAAATTAACGGTAAAATGTCATATAAAAATGATATTGCTCCTTACTTAGGTTTTGGTTTCGCGCCTAAAATTAATAAAAACTGGGGTGTATTCGGTGAGGTAGGTGCTTACTACACTGGTAACCCAACTGTAAAACTAGTTTCATCTGGTTCAGCAATTACAGGTGGCAGTCAGTCTCTTGAAGAAGCAGTGAATGCTGAAGCTCGTAAGATTGCTAACGATGACAAATACAAATGGTTACCAGTTGGTAAAGTTGGTGTGAACTTCTTCTGGTAATAATATTCTATAAAAAAACGAGCCTCGGCTCGTTTTTTTATAGATAAAAATAAAAGAGCTAAAAAGCTCTTTTATTTTTTGCAGTTCTTATTCATCTGGATAAGCAATTTTCTTCAACGCTTTAATGTCAGCATCAGGTGAGCATAAAGAAATAAACTCATAACCGTAACCGCGTAATAAGTGACCTTTGCGAACAGCAATCCATGTAGTATTAACACCAAAGATATCAGTTTTAATTTGCTTTAAACGATAGTCACGTTCCGCATCATAGGCAACATCGTTGACAATTCCGACGCCCATACCAAGTTCAACATAAGTTTTAATAACATCGGCATCAAGCGCAGACATTACGATATCTGCATCAATTTGAGCATCTTCAAATGCTTTATCAATTTTAGAGCGACCTGTAAAACCACCGTGATAAGTAATCAATGGATATTCAGATAAAGCATCAAGATCGATTTTATCGAGCTTTGCAAGTGGATGATCTTGCGGAGTAATAATACTGTGCTGCCACTGATAGTATGGAATACTTGCTAAGTTTTCTTCAGTTGTTAAAGACTCTGTCGCAATACCAATATCGGCTTCGCCTTGTAAAAGCATTTCTGCAATTTCGACAGGACTGGCTTGTTGCAAAATCAAATGGACTTTAGGGAACAGCTTTTTAAATTGATTGACAATTGGTGGTAGCACATAACGTGCTTGAGTATGCGTTGTCGCAATTGTTAAAGTACCTTCGTCCACTTTATTAAAGTCATCAGCAAGACGTTTAATATTTTCTGCATCTACAAGCATACGCTCCACAATGCTAAGTAGCGATTGGCCTGGTTCAGTTAAACCAAGTAAACGTTTACCTTTACGAACGAAAAGTTGTACACCTAACTCATCTTCTAAATCTTTAATATGTTTACTTACACCTGATTGAGAGGTATATAACGCGGCAGATGCTTCCGTTAAATTAAAGTTTTGGCGTACTGTTTCTCGGATAATTCTTAATTGTTGAAAGTTCATTTACACTTTTCCTCGAAAGAGGTGAGGAACGGCTTTAAATTCCGCGAGATGGCTCCTCACCAAATAATTCCTTAAGCAACTTGATCTGCAAATAGGTGAAGTTGAGATGCACTCACCCAAACAGTTTGATTCGGTTTAAATGCATGTTGTTTTGCAGCTTCACTGCTCAAAGCAATCTCAATTAAACGTCCATTACGATCTTGTAATTCCGCCACTACTTTTCCAGCAATCCAGACTTCACGTACAAAAGTTGCTTCAATTGTATTTGCTTGTGGTTGCGAATGAATATGTAACTCATCCGGACGGGCAAAAGCAATCACTTTTCCTTGCGGTGCCTGAACTGTAGTCGGTAATTCGATACGATCATTGCCAATACGGATAATACCGCCAGCATGTTCGCCTTCAAAACGGTTTGCTTGACCTAAGAAATCAAATACGAATGGTGTGGCAGGTTTTTCGTAAACTTCACGCGGCGAACCAATTTGTTCGACGTTACCTTTATTCATCACAATAATTTGATCAGCTACCTCAAGTGCTTCTTCTTGATCATGGGTTACGAAAATTGAAGTGATATGTAATTCGTCATGCAAGTTACGTAACCAGCGGCGTAGTTCTTTACGGACTTTGGCATCAAGTGCGCCAAATGGTTCATCAAGCAATAGCACACGAGGCTCTACAGCGAGTGCTCGCGCTAAGGCAATACGTTGACGTTGACCACCAGAAAGCTGAGCAGGGTAGCGGTCTGCTAAAAAGCCCAGTTGAACTAGGTCAAGCAGACGAGTAACACGTTTTTTAATCTCAGCTTCCGAAGGACGTGTCGCACGAGGGCGAACACGTAAACCAAAAGCAATATTGTCAAATACAGTCATATGACGGAATAAAGCATAGTGCTGAAATACAAAGCCAACTTGACGTTCGCGAACATGGACATTGGTTGCATCTTCGCCTTCAAGTAACACTTGACCGCCATCGGCTGACTCTAAACCAGCAATAATACGCAGTAGTGTGGTTTTACCGCAGCCAGATGGTCCGAGTAGCGCAACCAGTTCGCCCTCTGGAAAATCTAGGGAAATATTTTTAAGCGCATGGAATGCACCAAAGTGTTTTTCAATATTCTTAACTTGAATACTCATGATTTCATTCCTTACGAATCAGTTGAATGCGGTTCTGGTTTGTCTTGATGCAGTTCTAACCAAGTTTTCAATACCAGTGTTAATAAGGCTAAGAAAGCAAGTAATGAGGACACGGCAAAGGCTGCACTAAAGGTGTACTCGTTATATAAAATTTCAACATGAAGTGGCAGGGTATTGGTTTCACCACGGATGTGGCCAGAAACTACCGATACTGCACCGAACTCACCCATTGCACGCGCGTTACATAAAATCACGCCGTAAATTAAACCCCACTTAATGTTAGGCAGAGTGACTTTCCAAAAGGTTTGCCAGCCTGAGGCACCAAGTACAATCGCGGCTTCTTCTTCTTCTGTTCCTTGAGCTTCCATGAGTGGAATTAATTCACGTGCAACAAAGGGAACGGTAATAAAGATGGTCGCTAAAACAATTCCGGGCACCGCATATAAAATCTTAATGTCATGGTCCATTAACCAGCCGCCTAACCAACCTTGAGCACCAAAAATCAGTACAATCATTAAACCTGCAATAACAGGTGAAACTGAAAAAGGCATATCAATAATAGTGGTTAAAATCGCTTTGCCTTTAAACTGGAACTTGGAAACAGCCCATGCAGCGGCAACACCAAATATCACGTTAATCGGTACGGCAATCGCTGCGGTGAGTAATGTTAATTTCACCGCTGACAACGTATCTGGATCAATTAAAGCCTGAACATAGACTTCAAGGCCTTGTTTAAACGCTTCAACAAAAACCAGAATAAGAGGCAGCATGAGGCAACTAAGAAAGAAAATCAGTGCAACTGTAATCAGCGTATAACGAACCCAAGTCGGTTCACGAGTTGCATCACGAGACTGTAGCTTCAAAGCAAGTGCATTGCTGTCGGTATGTAGGTTCATGTGATATTTCTCCCAGTACGACGGTTTGCCCATGCTTGAAGTAAGTTAATGACAAATAAAATAATGAAAGAGAGAACTAACATAACCGCAGCAATAGTCGTTGCACCTGCATAGTCATATTCTTCAAGACGAGAAATGATCATGAGCGGGGCAATTTCTGTTTTAAACGGCTGGTTACCTGCGATGAAAATTACAGAACCATATTCACCCACGCCACGGGCAAATGCTAAAGCAAAGCCTGTAAATAGTGCAGGTAGTAATATTGGTAAAATAATTTTAGTAATGGTCTGCCAGCGATTTGCCCCAAGTGCAGAAGCAGCCTCTTCAAGCTCAGTTTCGATATCGCTTAGTACGGGTTGAACAGTCCGAACAATAAAAGGAATACCAATAAATACTAAAGCTAGCGTAATCCCGATAGGTGTATAAGCAACATGAATACCGAGTGGTTCTAAATATTGACCAATCCAGCCAGTAGGTGCATAAAGCGAAGTAAGCGCAATACCTGCAACTGCTGTTGGAAGTGCAAAAGGTAAGTCTACTAAAGCATCAACCAGACGTTTTCCGGGAAAGTTATAACGGACAAGGCACCAAGCTAAAAGTAGTCCGAAAACAACATTAATAAACGCCGCAATTAAAGCTGAACTAAAGCTGAGTTGAAGTGATTTTAAAATACGTTCAGAGGTTAAAATTTCCCATAGTCCGTCCCATCCGATTCCAAATGATTTGATAAAGACTGCGGCTAATGGAATAAGCACAATAAAAGAAACGTAGGCGAGGGTGAAGCCCAATGATAGACCAAACCCAGGCAGCACTCGGGATCGCTGCGACATGATATTTCCTCAAAGAGAAAAGCCTGCTGAAACCAGTAAGCGAATAAATAAAGATAAACGGCGCGGTATAAAGCTGGGTATTAAGCAAATTTCAAAGAGAAATGTGTCTTTACCGGATCAATAGATGAGTGGCTACACATCGAGTCTTCAGGAAGTAGATAGTTCAGTAAGTCAGGGAATGGGCCAAAACCAGAAGCAACATTAATATGACCGACTTGCCCAAGATTAATTGGGTTTAATTGCCAAGCTTTAGCAAGTTGTAAAGCATCAAAAAAATCTAACCAAGGATCATTTTCACTAATCAGTAGTGTTGTAGGCACATTAATTTTTAACTGATGAAAATAATCTTTGTAGTCAGTCAAGCTATGGCGGGCAAAGCCTGCTTCACCAAAACGTGCTGGATTTGCAGGAGCAACCAAAATTAGTTTTTTAACTTGAACTTGTAACTCAGGGTGCTCAGCCAAAGCAGCAACACTTGTTAAGCAACCGAAACTATGCGCAACAATTTGTACTGGTGCTTGTACTGCTTGAACTGTTTTAACGAATTGCTCAATCCATTCACTTAATACGGGTCTATCCCAGTTTTTTTGCTCAACACGAGAACTAGACACGAGTTGACGCTGCAACCAAGATTGCCAATGTTGATGTTCACTTCCACCTACACCTGGAACAATTACAGAGTGAGTCATGTCTGTTCTCCTTATCGTTAGTACAAAGAATTACTTCTCTGCACTATTGATTTTCACGATTTGATCGAAAACACCACCATTATCAAAGTGTTGTTTTTGCACTTTTGTCCAACCACCAAACTCTTTATCAATTGTTACGAGTTTCAATGGTTTAAATACATTGCTGTATTTTTTGAGTACGGCTGCATTACGAGGGCGGTAGAAGTTACGTGCTGCAATTTCTTGGCCAGCAGGTGAGTACAAGTAGTTGAGGTAACCTTTCGCGATGGTGAGGTTGCCTTTTTTAGCAGCGTTTTTCTCAACAACAGCAACTGGTGGTTCAGCTAAAATCGAAAGAGACGGGGTAATAATTTCAAATTTGCCCGGTTGTTCGCGAACAGCTAAGTGAGCTTCATTTTCCCAAGCAAGTAATACGTCACCAATGCCACGTTCAGCAAAAGTCGTGGTTGCACCGCGTGCACCCGAATCTAGAACTTTAGTGTGCTTATAAATTTGGCGGACATACTCTTGTGCTTTCGCATCGTTACCACCTGGTTGATGTTTTGCCCAAGCCCAAGCTGCAAGGTAGTTCCAGCGAGCACCGCCAGAAGTTTTCGGGTTTGGTGTAATAATTTCTACACCTGGTTTGATTAAGTCACCCCAGTCTTTAATTTGTTTAGGGTTACCCTTACGTACCAAAAACACGATTGTTGATGTGTATGGAGTAGAGTTTTGTGGCAATTTCTTCTGCCAATCAGTTGGAAGTAATTTTGCTTTTTCAGCAATTTCGTCAATATCAGCTGCAAGTGCTAATGTCACAACGTCAGCATTTAAGCCATCAATTACTGCACGAGCCTGTTTACCAGAACCGCCGTGTGATTGCTTAAACTGAATATCTTGACCAGTACGCTGCTTCCAGTAAGTACCAAACTGTTTATTAAAGTCTGTATATAACTCACGAGTAGGATCGTAAGAAACGTTTAAAAACTCTTGCGCTGCAAATGATGAAACAGAAAGAAGCGCAGCAATAACCCCAACTTTTAATTGAGAAAAACGCATGAGATAACCCCTCAAAAATACGAAATGTTCAAAACATGAACGCAGAATAGCGCTAGTCTTTATTCTAAAAAAATAATAAAAAACGAATTTAATATGAAAAAAATAGAAATAATAAAAATGGATAAACTATTCTTAAATCTTGATATATAACAAGTTTCAAAAGTATAAACTAAATCGGTATAATTTTTAAAAATCAGTCGTTTATTAATTAAATGAATGGTGTTGTATTGTTGAGTGGTTTTTAAATAAAGGACGGATTAAACATGTGGTGTTTTAAAAATGGACAACCTGTTGAAACCATTCCGTTACTGGACCGAGCATTTCATTATGGAGATGGTTGCTTTAGCACAATTCGTGTTTTTCAGAATGAGATAGAGCTTAAAGCTCGTCACTGGGAACGTCTAAAACTTGCTTGTCAAAAACTAGCTTTAATTGCAAATTTTGAATTAATTGAACAGAGTTTGCAGCATTTATACCAACAAAACCTTGTACTCAACGGTACTTTAAAAATTGTGATTAGCCGCGGTGAAGGTGACCGTGGTTATAGTTTGCCAAAGCATGAAGCAGATATTTATATCTGGTTTTATCCAAAAGCACTGGAGCAATTCCAACCCGACTTTATACAGTGCGGGGTTTTAAATCAGGCCTTGGGTTTAACCATGCCGAGTCTAGTTGGACTTAAATCTTTAAACCGTCTGGAACAGGTACTGCTAAAAAAAGAAGCAGATCAACAAGGATGGTCAGAAGCATTAGTATCTGATGTACAAGGTTATATTGTTGAAGGGGTAAGCAGTAATTGTTTTATTCGTTTAAATGATAGATGGATTACACCGGAACTTCGCTATAATGGCGTCCACGGTGTGATGCGTGCAGAAATTTTGGCACGTATGCAGCACCATGGAATTGCCTGCGAAGTCAGAATAATTGAATTAGATGAAGTGCCACAAATACAGAGTCTATTCTTTTGTAATGCTTTACATCCAATGCGAGTGGTTACTCAAATCGGTGAACAAACTCTAGATTCACAGGCGTGCCTAAATTTATTTCATAATCTTAACTTGAATCAGATTCATTAATATGCCGAAGCCACCTGTGAACGCGAAAGCAAAAAATGCTAAAAAAAAGGGCAAGAAAACAGCATCTCATTTTCCTAAAAAGTTGGTGCTGATTGGCTTTTTTATCGTTTTAATTTCTATTTTTGCTATTTTGTGGTCAAGTTTATTTAAAGCTTATCCTGTTGAAGGGAAAAAGCAGATGCTATCGATCACATCAGGTGAGACCTATTCTGGTTTTATTGATCGTTTAGCCAAAGAAAATAAAATCCATTTCCCAATTGTACTTAAGCTTTATCAAAAGTTTATGATTCATGACAGCATGAAAGCTGGTGTGTATGAAAT
>NZ_JEYB01000014.1:0-81578 GCF_000582255.1 Acinetobacter sp. 1566109
TAGGTGGAATTGCCTTACTTACAGATCTATTTAGAGAAATAGTTGCAATTTTACTCATGTACACCATGGGATGGCGTTTTCCACGTCCAGCAATTTCAAGCGCTGGTGCTACCTCGATGGATGTAACATTAGCAATGGTAAAACAGTCATGTGGTACGCATTATGTACCACACGCCATGATGAGTGGCTTACTTCTAAGCCTACTCGCTCCACTTTTAATTACTGTGTTTTTAAACTTTTAAGCAATCGAAGCAAGAATTGACTTCAACATTTGAGTTGGGTCTTCTGCTTTAGTAATTGGACGACCAATAACTAAATGGGTAGAGCCATCAAGCATTGCTTGTTTTGGAGTCACAATACGTTTTTGGTCATCTGCATTACTACCTTCTGGACGTATTCCAGGGGTAACTAAAGAGAAATCTTGTCCAATTAATTCACGGAGAATTTTAGCTTCCTGAGCAGAACAAACTACACCATCTAAACCACTCTCTTTAGTCAGTTTAGCTAATCTTTTAACTTGCTCTACAGGTTCAATATCTAAACCAATATCTTTTAAGTCTTCACGACCCATTGAAGTTAAAACTGTTACAGCAATTAACTGAGTTTGATAATTACCAGCCTTTAAACGCTCTACACAGGTTTCCATCATTTTTCGACCACCTGATGCATGTACGTTCACCATCCACACACCTAAGTCTGCCGCAGCACATACAGCTTGAGCAGTTGTATTAGGAATATCATGAAATTTTAAATCTAAGAAAACTTCGAAATTTTCTTCTTGAAGTTTTTTTACAACAGATGGGCCTTCATGAGTAAAAAGCTCTTTACCTACTTTTACGCGGCATAATGTAGGATCAAGTTGTTCAACAATTTTTAAAGCGTCATATTGGCTTTTAGCATCCAACGCAACAATGATACTCAAGAGACTTTCTTCCATCATATAAAATCAGCGCTATTATAATAGACAAGTCAGCTACTAATAAAGAAAACTATGAAGACAAGTTTTTGAATAAAAAAATATTGATTTTAAATTTAATGAATGAGGAGAAATATAGGGAGGAAATACTACTCTCTATAACCAGATAAAGAGTAGTATTACGAATAATTATAAAGGAGTAGAGTTTTTATCTTGAGGATAAACATCTACTACAGTTTTTTCATGTCTTACATTTGCAGCTGCTTCTGCTGCTGCCAATTGAGCACTTTGAATTTGTTCTTTTCTCAAATGGTCAATATCTTTTCTAAGGCGTTTAATTTCCCAACCTTTTTGGAAAACTCGGAAAACTTGTACACCTAATAAAAGTCCAACTACAATTCCAAGCGCCAAGGTAAGCAACAATAATAAACCTAAACGCATTGCAGGAACTTGAGTAAATAATAAATCAACAGGAAGTTCTGTTGGGTTCTGCAAAACAAGTGCTAAAGAATAGCCAAATACAATAATGAGTAATGCAATTAGAATATAACGCATAGGCACCCCACTTATGAGTTTTATTTATTTTCCAGATTCATTCACTGCATCACGGAGTGCTTTACCTGGTTTAAAATGTGGAACAGCCTTCGCTGCAACATCTACTGACTTACCTGTTTTTGGGTTGCGACCAACTCTAGGTTCACGGTGGTGTAAAGCAAAGCTACCAAAACCACGGATTTCAATACGATTGTCAGTCGAAAGAGCTTCGATCATTTGATCAATCATGATTTTAACCGCTTCTTCCACCAATGGTTCAGCCAAGTGTGGATTTTTTAGCGCAATGCGTTCAATCAAATCAGACTTATTAAGAGCTTCAGTAGTCATCTACGACCTCGTTATTTATTACTACTCTAAGTCGTTTGATAATAACCTGTTTAAATACAAAACGGTAGCGCAGTATGTTGAATACTACGCTACCGTTTACAGTAATTTGTATAAAAAGTACAATTTCGTTACATGAAACTGTACTTTGTTAACTTATTACTTCATTTGTGCTTTGATCAAGTCACCAATAGTCTTAGGACCATTTTCTTGAGAAGCTGATGCTGTACGTAAGTTAGCTACTGCTTCTTTCTCTTCAGCTTCGTCTTTCGCTTTGATAGACAAGTTGATAGAGCGAGATTTACGATCAACGTTGATGATTTTAGCTTCAACTTCTTGACCAACTTCTAAGAATTTAGTTGCATCTTCAACGCGGTCACGGTTGATTTCAGAAGCTTTAAGAGTAGCTTCTACTTCGTCAGCTAACTTAACAGTTGCGCCACGAGCATCAACTGCAGTCACAGTACCTTTAACTAAAGCACCACGTTCGTTAGCAGCTAAGAAATCATTGAACGGATCGCTGTTCAATTGCTTGATACCAAGGCTGATACGGTTACCTTCAGCGTCTACAGACAAGATAACTGCTTCAACAGTGTCACCTTTCTTGTAACGACGGATAGCTTCTTCGCCTTGTTCGTTCCAAGAAATATCAGACAAGTGAACTAGACCGTCGATACCGCCATTTAAACCAATGAAGATACCAAAGTCAGTGATAGACTTGATTGTGCCTGAAACTTTTTCGCCTTTCTCATGAGACTTAGCAAACTCTTCCCATGGGTTAGCACGAGTTTGTTTGATACCAAGGCTGATACGACGACGTTCTTCGTCAACTTCAAGAACCATAACATCAACTTCGTCACCGATCTGAACAACTTTAGATGGGTGGATGTTTTTGTTAGTGTGGTCCATTTCAGAAACGTGTACTAAACCTTCAACGCCTTCAGCGATTTCAGCGAAACAACCGTAATCAGTTAAGTTAGTAACACGTGCTTTAACGATAGAACCTTTAGGGTAACGGCTCATGATCGCTAACCATGGATCTTCGCCTAATTGTTTAAGGCCTAAAGATACGCGGTTACGTTCACGGTCAAATTTAAGTACTTTAACAGTAACTTCTTGACCAACTTCAACAACTTCTGAAGGATGCTTGATACGCTTCCAAGCCATATCTGTGATATGAAGAAGACCATCAATACCGCCAAGATCAACGAATGCACCGTAATCAGTAAGGTTCTTGATAGTACCTGTAACTGTTTGACCTTCTTCAAGTTGAGCAAGTAATGCTTCACGGTCAGCAGAAGATTCAGCTTCCATAACAGCACGACGAGATACAACAACGTTGTTACGTTTAGCATCAAGTTTGATTACTTTAAACTCTAACTCTTTACCTTCAAGGTGAGTAGTGTCACGGATAGGACGAGTGTCAACTAATGAACCTGGTAAGAACGCACGAACAGGACCGATGTCAACAGTGAAACCGCCTTTAACTTTACCAGAGATAACACCAGTAACGATTTCGCCATCTTCAAAGATTTTTTCAAGTTTAGTCCAAGTTTCAGCACGTTTAGCTTTTTCACGTGATAAAACTGTTTGACCCATACCGTTGTCAAGAGCTTCAACAACTACGTCAACAGTGTCACCAACCTGAACTTCAAGTTCACGTTGTTCATTTAAAAATTCAGCACGGTCAACAATGCCTTCTGATTTAAGGCCAGTGTCAACAGTAACCCAGTCGCTATCGATGTTTACAACAACACCTTGGATGACTGCACCCTTTTCAACGTTGAGGTTTAATTCACTTTCTTCAAAGAGGGCTGCAAAAGATTCGGTCATGATATACCTGATAAAGTCAGCGGTCTTGGATCAGACAAGGCCGGTTTAGTTAAGTATCAACATAGTCTTTATAGACTGATCAAGCTATGCGTCAACTGATAATCTTAGTTGCTAATAGTACGGCTATTGACATAATCAACCATTAACTTAAATACTTGATCGATCGTTAATTCCGAACTATCAATGATATAAGCATCTGCGGCTGGCTTGAGAGGAGCTACTTCCCGCTCCATATCTCTTTTGTCACGCGCTTGTATATTAGCTAAAATGTCGTTTATTTTAGCATCTAGCCCCATGCCCTGCAACTGTTTTACTCTTCGCTCAGCACGAGACTCTGCCGAAGCTGTCAGGTAAATTTTTGCATTCGCTTCAGGGAAAATTGATGTTGCCATATCTCGGCCATCTGCCACTAAACCTGGAGTTTGCGCAAAGGCTCTTTGACGCTCAAAAAGTGCTTGTCTGAGCTCTGGTATTGCTGCAACTTTAGAAGCATATTCTCCAACTCGCTCTGTACGGATGGTTTGTGATACATCTTCTCCATCAAGGAAAACCAATGTTCCCTCTGCTGAAGTTTCAAACTTGATATTAAGCTGACGAGCATATTTCACACACTCATCTAAATGGCTATCTAATTTTTCTAACAAATCATGTTTATGTAATGACAACCCTAACAAACGATACAAAGCGCCAGAGTCAAGTAAATGAAATTGATAATAAGCAGCAAGTTTTGCCGCTAATGTTCCTTTACCCGAACCACTCGGACCATCAATAGTAATAATTTGAACTGTCATTGAACTCTCACTAAGAAGCAAATGCTTTAGCTAATCTCGAAAAGCCTAGTGTAATCGCTAGTTTTAGCTGTGCAAGAATTAATTTACTTACAACAGGAGCTTTTGCCGTTAATTCGATACGATAAGTAACCAAAGTAATATATGGAGTTATTTCAGAAAACTCGATACGACCTAAATGGTGCTTAACTAAGGGATTATCAATCAATTTATATTCAATACGCTTGTTTTCTTCGAGATGAGTGATTTCTTCTTTAAGCGGTTTAATCGCACCAAACCCCATACGACGAACAGAACCAACCCCATCGGGTCTTTCAGGATCTGCCGAGTCTTTCACACGTACAACTTGTAGTGGAGCAAATGCCTTGTTGTAAGTTGCATGTTTAGAAAGCAGGTTAAATACATCACTAAGAGGAGCATTAAATTCTTTTTGTATAGTAATTACATTACGCATGAAAGTTCCTTATTTAAATAAATCATGTCAATGAAACGGCGCTAGTTTGCCATAACCCTATGACATTTTTTAATCATTTAAGGACGTTTTTTGTTGCTTCTCTTGTTTCTTTTGTTCACGTCTTTGCTTAAAAAAAAGACTTAACTGTTGAGCACATTTTTCATGTAAACATCCATGCTCAAAAGTAAATTTATGGTTGTAATAACCATGTTCTAATAATTGACGTGTACTCACGAGTGAACCAGCTTTAGGCTCTACTGTCCCGAATACAACGTGTTTAATTCTTGCATGTACCAAAGCTCCCACACACATTGTGCATGGCTCAAGCGTAACGTATAAAGTCGCGTCTTCAGGTAAACGATAATTTTTTAATAATTCGCAAGCCGAACGAATAGCTTGAATTTCTGCATGCGCTGTAGGATCAGATAAACCAATTGGAGCATTGAAACCAGCTCCAATTAACTTATTTTGGCTTACAATTACAGCCCCAACAGGAATTTCCCCCTGCTCAGCTGCTAATTCAGCTTGCTCGTAAGCAAGCTGCATCCAATACTCATCACTAAATTTAGACATTATTTATTATGACACTACACCATACTGTCTAAGTAATGCATTCCAGCTATCAATAGTCGTAATTGGTGGGTCATCGGCCAAAATACCTCTTAATGTAAGATCTTCACATGCTTTCCACTCTGGCGATAAATCTTTATCGACTAAACGTGCACGCACACCTTCCACAAAGTCAGGGTGGCGAATTTTCCATTCAGAAATTTGCGCTTCCAAGTCAAAAACTTCGTCCCAAGAATGAACTTGTTTACCCCATTGCCATAACAACCAAGTAATCGCTGCTGTACTTGGCGAACCCTTTTGCAAGTTTTCACTGGCTTGACGCAACCAATCACTGCTTGCATCGCGTAAGCTTACAATCGCCTGATAGTCTTGTTCAAAACTTGAACCACGACAAACGCTATGGATAACGTCTAAAGAATTTTGCAATGGTCCTGCTGCAACCGGACGGTGCAAACTATTTAAAGTATCGTCAATCGCACGGAAATCACCTGCAGGATAGTGAGCCCAATTAATATTCAGTACTTTTTGCAGAACATTATCACGTTGTGCTTCGCAAATATGCGTCGCCCAACCAATGCTGTAGGCACCAGCGGCAGTCATGATAGAACCCGTCAAACCAGTAAATAAACCAATTTGCCCACGGTCAGCAAGGAAACGGCTTGCACCTACATCTGGGTATAAGCCAATATTAATTTCAGGCATTGCCAAACGTGAATATGGTGTAACTAAGCGGAAAGGTGCAGCCATAAACAAGCCTAAACCGCCGCCCATTACATAACCTTCGCCCCATACAACAACTGGTTTTGCATAATTATGCAAAAGTAAATCCAAAGCATATTCTTGCTGGAAAAACTTATTTGCTGTTTCTACTTCTTGATTAATGACCAGCTGACGTAATTTGCTTACATCTCCGCCTGCACAAAAAGCTTTTGGTGTTGTCGAGTCCAACCAAATTGCTTTCACTCGCTCATCATCACGGAAGTCTTCAAATACTCGTAATAAAGCCGTTACGATTGATTCATCTAAAGCATGTAATGATTTAGGGCGATTCAAACGTACTATACGCCAACCATTTTTCGCTTCTTCAACTACCAAATCCGGATGATAGCTATTTACATTGGGAGAGTTCATCATGCGTCCAATTGCCAGTCTATGGGCTCAATGCCATGTTGTTTCAAATATTGATTTGTTTTTGAAAACACTTTGCAACCAAAAAAACCACCACGATTAGCCGCAAGTGGTGATGGATGTGCAGCAGTTAAAACTAAGTGTTTTTCTCTATTTATACGTTGCCCTTTACGTTGTGCATAAGCACCCCATAAAATAAAAACAATGTGCTCGCGTTGTTCATTTAAGACATCAATTACTGCGTCAGTAAACTCTTCCCAACCTTGTTTTTGGTGTGATGTGGGCTGTCCTGCTTCTACAGTAAGTACACTGTTTAATAAAAGTACACCTTGCTCGGCCCATTTGGTTAAATCACCATGACGCGAAATTGGTACACCTAAATCTGTATTTAATTCATGAAAAATATTACGTAAAGATGGAGGTAATGCAACCCCTCTTTGTACAGAGAAACTTAAGCCATTTGCCTGATTCGGTCCATGATATGGATCTTGCCCTAAAATCACGACTTTTACATGATCTAAAGGTGTAATATTTAACGCATTAAAAATTTGTTTACTTGGTGGATATATTGTTTTTTGAGCCTGCTTCTGTTGAAACAGGAAGTCTCGCAAACTATCCATGTAAGGACTCAGCAAAAATGGAGTTAATGATCTTTTCCAGCTTTCTTCTAATTGAACTTTACTGAGTTTGTCTTGCTGTTGCTCAGTTAATTGCATTAATGTCATCCTAGATCAATTTTCATTTCTACAAACAAAAGGACGTTAACTTACACTTCTACTTGTAAGTTAACATATGGATTCTGAAACTTAATCCCTTGTTTTAAATTTTCATACATTTGTGGATCAGTCCATTCAGATTGAACTTGTTCTGAGAAAACAATACCTTCAAGGTTTAGTAGTCCCATTTGTTCATTTTGAATATCTTCAAGAAAACTTTGGGCATACCCTGTATCAGTTTCATGAACAATCACTGAATAAACTTCAACATCACCTTCCCCATTTTGGGTAATGGTTGATTTTAATACTTGCTGAGCTAGATAGAAGAAAATACGAGAAAATTGCTCGGCAGATGGAGACACTGGTAAAGAAATCCAACGTGCACTAAAAGTTTTACAAGCATCGATATATTGTGGATCATCTTTTTCCCAGAAACAAATCGCATGATCAAAACTATCAAAAAGGTCCTTAATCACACCTTTTAATAGTCCAAAATCATATACCATTTGTCCATGATCTAATTTCGAAGCTTTAAGTAATAACTCGACTTTATAACTGTGCCCATGAATCGATCGCTTACAACGATCTGATGTACAGTTACGTACTACATGTGCATTTTCAAACTTAAATAACTTACGAATTAACATGTGCCAAATCGATCATTCCTTCTAAGAACATTATTATAAAGCAAAAGATAAAAACTTCGCACCACTTTTCAAATAGAAACAATTAGCAAAAAGTATGATAAGAGATGTGAAGGAATTTTGAAGATATTGATTTTTACTTTAAATATTGTCTATACAGAAATATGACCTCATCCCTTTTATTAATAAGCTTCAAGTATTACAGAGTTAGGAAAAATATCAATAAATTTATTTAGTTAAATGGAGCCAAACTCCTTGAGTAGACATATACTTGCTTATCTTTTCGCATTAAGGCGCTAGTAAATTGGCGCTTTCTATTGTTTAGAACAACTTCAATTTGAGCTTGAAAGAAGTTAGATTTAACATCAATAAGACCACTTGCCTGCTTTTTCTTTTGACTATCAACCGCTGAAAAAGCACTCAATTGCCACAATTCATCAACATTTTGGAAGAACTTTAAATTTTGCTGTCGCGCCTGTAATTCTTTTTCGATCGCCCCAACATCTAGTTTTTCATCAATACTTGCTAAAACCAATGGTGAAGCAGTATTGATGTTTAATTTCGTATTTTCTGGTAAAGCAGAAATATATGGGGCGATCAAATCATATTTTTTCCCATCAAAGCCTCTAACTAGTTTTAACTCTTCAATACGGTGAAATTTAGTATTCGCAGCCATATAGCTAGGATCTAAGCCTTGATAATAACTACTTTCTGCTCCCATTGGTCCAGCTGGCTCATCATTTGGGTCTTGCCAATCAATCACAGCTTGACTTAGCTCAGCAGGTAAACCTACTCGTACAAGCAAACGTTCAAACCAACTTTTAGCATCTTCATTTACCATACCTTCCCCATTGGTCAAATTATTTAAGTTAAATTTCCCAGACTCATCAAGCAAACGCCCTGAGACAGAACCATCTTCTACCGGGAACGGTGGCATAGGTTGTGCCCATGTCTCTTTTAAATGATCTACTCCACCCGCATTATTTGCATCTTGAATTAATAACTCTGAAAAAAAAGCTTCTGCACTTTTTGCATAGAGCAAAGATTGATTTTGACGCATTAAATAAGCTGTATTTTCCATAGTATTATTTTGATGTTTGGCGATAGAAGCAGCTAAAATTGTAGCCAAGGCAACCATAATAAGTATTGTCAATAAAGCGACACCCTGTTGGTGCTTATAATTTTTAAACATTATGAGCCACCTTGTGGGGAAAGCGATAAATTACTTTGATTTAAGCTATAGATCCATTCATAACTTACTCCTGCTACAGTAAGTTGAATTTTTATTCCTTTCGGTAATTTTTTCAATTCGTTAGGCTTTGTTGGATCAATATTAACCTCAGGCCACTTTGTTATCTCTTGCGGAGTCAAAACCATAATCTGATATTGGTCAACCTGACTTAGCAAGGTACTCGATAAAGGTTGCTCATTATTCGAAGTATTCAAATTTGTATATTTAAGACGATATAATTTTTTTTGGTCTGCATCATAACGATATTCAATTCGTTCAAACGGTGATAAACCTAGTTTTAAAGGATCCGTTACGCCTGCTTTGCTAAAACGCAGAATTTGATTATCAATTTCTAAAGCTGGATGAAGTTGACCACCTTGATTTGCAGATAAAGGAATAATTTGCAGACTATCACGAAGAATTTGTTGATAAGCATCTTGTAACTCAAACAAATGCACTTCATGTTCAGCATTACGGTCACGAACTTTAAGCAAGTAATCGAAAATTTTCCACCCCAATAAAGATAAGACCGCAAAGATAGCAATCGCAACTAACAATTCAACCAACGTAAATCCTGAGCGAGGATTAACAAAGCGAAGCTTTGTCCAAGCGCAAGATGAAGAGCTATGCTCTGAATAGCCAGTCGACACACCACCTGATCGCGCCGCAAGACGAGAAACCATGTTTCGAGTGTGAGGCTCTCTAAAGCGAAGCTTTGTCTGAGCGTAAGACGAAGAGCTATGCCCAGAGTAGTCAGTCGGAATAACACCCGACTGAGCTCTAAGATGAGAAGCAATGCTTTGAATTCGAAAATTCTTATTTTTTATCATTATTTTGCTTTCACTGGATAATTAAAAAAGACCATATGAGTAATACCGTTTTGTACTTTTCCCTTATCCGGATCATATAAGCTAACTTGTACATTAATTTTTTGAACATTAGGGCTAACAGTTGATTCAGCTGATTTATCAATCTGCCAAGTCTCACCTTGAGAAGTTACTTGTTTACTTTGAGTGCCCTGCAACCACTCTTGATTAATTTCCATCATAGCAATTTCATTCATAGCTACAAATTGAGCTTTAGTTCTTAAAATGGCATTAGAAGTAGACTGAGTGTACTGCATTGCCACTTTAGTTAAAGCAACAGCTGCTACTGCAAAGATTGCCAAAGCAACCATAACTTCTAAGAGGGTAAAGCCTTTAGATTTCATTTATTTTACCCAAGTGATCTATTTGTATTTCTGAACCAATCGGTTTTTGCTCTAGATAAAATTGTATTTTAACGGTCTTGGCTTCTCCATTGCCAAACCAGATAAGCTGAGGTGTTTGTCCACCAACCAAATCGGTATTTTTAGCTTTAGAATAATTCTCGCCATCTAAAGGCTGTACTGAAAAAGACACATGCGCAGGAAGTTGTCGTGTTTTAAATTCAGTATATTTCTGCCAGCGATTTTTTAAGTCTTGTACTTGTAAAGTGCTTTGATCGTGATATTCGTATAATTCATAAGAAAATGGTGAGACATCTGTCTCACCATGAGTTTCTAAAGCTAATACACGTGATTGGTCTAGTGATTCTTTATTAATTTTCTGTAAATCGAGTAAAAATAACTCTCTTGCCTGCATTGCCTTTTTTTGGTCTATACCATCGATATTCAATACAACAAGTGAAGTCATAATTGTCATAATCACAATGACTACCATCACCTCTATGAGGGTAAAGCCTTTTTGTGATTGAAATGATTTCAATTTCATATTGACCTATTAAGCGTATTGTTCAACTGCTTGTTTCGGTAAGGCCAACGCCTGATCAATATAAGCTACTCTCAAAGTGTCTCTTGAACCCAAATAACGTTGGTAAAAACTTGAATTCAGAATTGCCGCAGCTCCATGAGTAAGGGACCAAATTGAAGCCAAGTAATCTCGCGTAGTCATATGACTCTGGATTGATTCTAAATAATGATCAGTCATACGAATAATAATACGTAAGCGCTGTTTTCTTACTTGATACAGTTCATTAAAAAGATGATGCACACCTTGTGCTGTAATCGAAAGCTTTTCTTCAATTTGATGGAACAAAACTGTTCGTTCCGGGTGGTGCAAATGATGCAACATAAAGAAAGCTAAATGCTCTGGAAAAGCTTTCTCAGTGTCTTGGACCATTTCGAGTAACATGCGCTCATTACGAATAATCAACAACATGTACAATTCATCTTTGCTTTGAAAATGTTTGTACAAAGTGCCTTTTGCCAAATCAAGCTCAGCAGCCAGCACATCAAGTGTCATTCCGGCTTCGCCATTTTCTAACAACAACTGTTCCGCAACTTGAAATATTAACGCTTCTCTTGCTCGGAACTGAGCTTGACGGTCCATCTTCACGCAATTACTCTCTTTGTATAGTTTCTATAAGTTAAATCGCTTTGAGTAAATTTTCGAAATTTTGCGAGGTGATTCTTGCAATTTCCTCAACCGATTTATCATATACCTCACTAAGTGCTTTCGCTACATAGGGTACGTATTTTGGTTCATTTGTTTTACCACGATATGGCACTGGAGCCAAATAAGGACTATCTGTTTCAATTAAAAGTCGATCTAAAGGCACTTGCTTGGCAACATCTCGTAAATCTTGAGCATTTTTAAATGAAACAATACCTGAAAAAGAAATATAGTACCCGCAATCTAATACAGCTTTTGCTGTTTCCCAGTCTTCAGTAAAACAGTGCAAAATACCATGCGTAGATTGTTCAGCCCGAATAATATCTACCGTATCATGTTTTGCTGAACGCGTATGAACAACTACTGGCTTTCTTACATTTTTAGAAGCTTGAATATGTCGAGCAAAACAAGCCTTTTGCTCATTAATAAAATCAGTGCTATGGTAATAATCTAGGCCTGTCTCACCTAAAGCCCACACTTTTTCTGATTGAGCTAACTCAGTCAGATACTCAGTCGTTGCTCGGGCCATGATATCTACATCCTCACAAGGATGCACACCAACGGTATACCCAACGTCTTCATGACGCTTTGCGATTTCAGCTAAAGCAATATGATCATCAAGGTCAACTGAAATTGCCATAAACTTAGAGACACCTTCTGCTCGTGCAGCAGCAAGGGCAAGATCTAAATCACCATTATAAGGTGTTAAATCTAACATTGTTAAATGACAATGGGTATCAACAAACACTGTTCTTTCCTATCTGCTTACATAGTATAACTTGGACGATCTAAAGACATACTACCAGCTAAAATCCGTTCAGCCTCAGCTTTATAGTAAATGCCTTTATCACCACTTAATTGGATTGCGAAGCCTTGAGGCTTAAAACCACTTTGCTTATGTGAAATCCACACTACTTTACCAGTTAAAGGGATTTTTTGTGATTGTTCTGGTAACGTAGCTAAAATAAAAATTTCTTGCCCCATCTTCACCTTTTGCTTCGATGGCACAAATAAGCCCCCACCTTGTACGTACCCCATATAGCTTGCTTGTAAGGTTGCTCTATCAGGAATATTGACCTGAATAATTCCACCCATTTGTGGTTGCATTATAATTTCCCCTTAAACGTTCATTAATTTTATAAAAAGTTGATCTATGATGAGTTGTGTTTGTACATTTTGTTCAACTAATCTTTTAGATTGCTGCAATTCCTCATAAAGACTGAATAAGCTCTCTAAATTATAGTTTTGCGCCAATTGATCGTACTGTAAATCTATATTTTTCTGTGGTTGATTGAGCTTGACACAAATTAAATCTCCTAACAAGTATTCAAGAAGCATCATAAAATCACTAAAGTTAAGCTCTTTTTGCCATTTAGCCGAATAAAATAAAGGCATGTTTTTTTGATTAACTACCTTAGTCCAGTCTTCTAAAAATGTTTGTCTTTTTGCAAACCAATCACTAGTTGCAATTTCGACTGCTTGCAAAGGCATATCATTAGAAAGACCTAACAATAATTCAGTTGGCACTGACGCAATTTCAGCCAAATGCTCATTTAGATAAGATGTTGCCTGCTCATATGAAATACGGTCTAAAGCAAAATGCTGTAAGCGACTTCGAATGGTAGCTGGCAATTTCAAATAGTGATCAGCCAACAAAATTAAAACAACACGCTCACCGGGTTCTTCTAAAGTTTTTAACAGTGCATTTGATGAAGCAAGATTTAAAGCTTCAGCTGGTTCAATAACAATAACACGCCATCCTTCACCAGTTTGCTGCACAAATGGCAATAGATCTCGAATTTTTTCTATTTTAATTTTTGCATTCTGTTTTTTATTTTCTTCATCAGTCGTGATATGAACATAGTTCGGGTGCGTGTCTGATTTTAACCATTGACAGCTACTACACTCACCACAAGCCCCCTGAGGCTGTTTATTTAAACAAAGGACCCATGCTAAAAAATGCTTGGCAAAAGCATGCTTACCACAACCTTGTTTACCATAAAATAATAAGCCATGCCCAATATTGGGAAAACGTGTTGTTAACGTTTCCCACATTGTCTGTTGCCACGGATAAACCTTAGAAGCTACATTCTGATTCATTAAATTAGTACTTACTCAAAAGACTCAACAGGCAAATTATTTAGACGGTCAAGATCGGCTTGGGTATCAACACCCGGCGGTAAATTTGCTTCTGCTACAGCAATAGCAATACGGTGCCCGTTTTCTAAAACACGTAATTGCTCAAGACTTTCCAACTTTTCAAGTTTACCCATGTCCCATGTAACATATTCTTGTAACAAGTTCACACGATAAGCATATAAACCTAAATGACGAAATGCTTGGGTATGTAAAGTTGGTTCAGCTTGTTTAGCACCATCTCGATCATAAGGAATAGTTGCACGACTAAAATATAAAGCTTCATTTTGATTAGACATAACCACTTTCACAATGCTATCACGCTGAAATTCATCCAATGCATGAATAGGCTCACATAATGTAGACATTGAGCAATTTGGTTTATCAACCAGAAGCTTGGCAACCTGTTGAACAAGTTGAGCTGGTAGTAAAGGCTCGTCACCTTGTACATTTACAATAATGTCATCAGCATTCCATCCTTTAATACGAGCAACTTCGCTTAAACGATCTGTCCCCGATGGATGGTCAGCACTTGTTAAAACCACATCAACACCCTCTGCACGGCATATTTCAGCAATACGCTCGTCGTCAGTTGCTACACATAAATCATCGAAGCCTTCAACTTTCTTTGCCTGATCTACGACACGCAAAATCATAGGACGATCATGAATAAGTAACAATGGCTTACCTGGCAAACGCGAACTTGAGAAGCGTGCTGGAATAACGATGTGTTTCATTTTTTCTTCCTAAGATATTTGAATATCAAGCTTTTGCAATTGCTGATTTAAAACCTGATAGCACTCTGCAGACAAAACTGCTTTAACAGGTACGACCCAAATAGGCCGTTTAAATTCTGGATACTTTTCAAGTAAAGGTAACAACTTAACCGCATCTTTTTCAGTCGTAATGATAGGCTGATCATCATTAAATACAAGGTCATCAATAACGTAATCATGATGATCACGAAAAGCATGCCCTTGAAATTGATTTACACCTAAACCTTTAAGTGTTTGGTAAAAGCGCTGAGGAAAACCAATACCCACTACTGCATGGTAATTATTTTGTGTATTGAATGATAATTCAACTGCTGAAGAAGAGTTCAATAAGTAAGGATGCCCCGCTTCTAGATGCATATGTATTGCTGTTGAAGGGGCAAATGTATGTTCGATTACTGTACCCGTTTTTAAACGTTCAGCAGGTTCACGCAAATAGCCTTCTGGTAATAACTTTCTATTTCCAAGTCCACGATTTTGATCAAGCACAATCCATTCTATTTGACGACCTAAAGCCCAGTGTTGTAATCCATCATCACTAATAATTAAATCTAGTTTTGTGGATGCTAATAATAACTCGATTGCAGCTTGTCTATTCGGTCCTACTGCCATAGGCACACCAGTTGACTGTACAATCAAAGCAGGCTCATCTCCTGCTTCAGCTGCCTGACTGGCCGATGTTACCAACATAGGAAAAGGACCAGCTCCACCATAACCGCGACTAATTACGCCTACTTTTACATTATGCTGTTTTAAGTAATTGACTAGTTCTATTAATAATGGAGTTTTGCCACTACCACCTACTGTAATATTGCCAATTACCATGACTGGTAGAGGTGCACTATAGGTTTTTTTTAAACCTGAATTATAAAAATAACGATTCAATAAAAACCCAGCACGATACAAACATGACAACGGACGCAAAACAATCAACCAACTTGATTGCTTATTCCATGCATTTTGTATCAGCTGGGCCAAAGACATGCTTAGTTGTCCTCAAAATTACGCTGATGTAATTGATAATAAGCACCATGCTTAGCAAGTAATTCTTGATGGGTGCCTTGCTCAACAATTTGTCCACGATCTAATACAACAATACGATCTGCATTTTCAATTGTAGATAAACGATGAGCAATCACAATCGTTGTACGGTCTTGCATCGCCTCATCAAATGCTTGCTGAATAAAATGTTCAGATTCATTATCAAGCGCACTTGTCGCTTCATCTAAAATAAGAATTGGTGCATTTTTCAAAATTGCACGAGCAATTGCTATACGTTGACGTTGACCACCAGATAAGTTTAGACCTTGTGCACCTAAAACAGTATCGTAACCATTTGGTAAGTTCATAATAAAGTCATGGGCGTAAGCAGCTTTTGCGGCTGCGATAACCTCTTCATCACTTGCATTATGTAACTGACCATAAGCGATGTTTTCACGTACAGTCCGGTTAAACAAAACAACTTGCTGATTAACCATTGCAATTTGTGTGCGCAAACTTGAAAGTTCTATATCACGTATTGGTAAGTCATCTAAATAAATTTGACCACTTGAGACTTCTTGAAAACGTACCAACATATTCACTAATGAAGTTTTACCAGCACCCGAGCGCCCTACCAATGCAACTGTCTCACCTGGGCGAATATTTAAAGAAAAGTCTTTAATCGCCTGAGTACCATCAGCATAGTTAAGCACGACATGGTCAAAACGAATTGCACCTTGCAATTGAGGTTTAAGTTGACCGGTATTTTCTTCTTCAGGTAAATCTAATAATTCGAAAACTGAATGTGCTGCCGCTAAACCACGCTGCAACTTTTCATTAATATCAGTTAAGTTTTTAACAGGTTTAGAAAGAAGTCCTGCTGCTGTAATATACGCAACAAACTCACCAGCACTGGTATTTCCTAAAATTTGTGGTCTTAAGGCTAACCATACAATAAGAGCCATTGCACAAGCCATTACAACTTGAACAACAGGACTATTTAGGTTTTGTACAATCACCATTTTTAAACCGCGTTTTAAGTTCTCTTCAGACGACTTATAAAAACGCTCTTGTTCTGAGTCTTCACCAGCGAAACTTTTAACAACTGCATTACCACTAATACTTTCTTGTACGACATGGTTAACATCGCCCATAGTGTCCTGAACTTGCAGTGAAAGTTTACGCATTCTTTTTGATGCTTTGCGCACCAAAACCCCAATAATAGGTAAGAACACCATAATACAAAGGGTCAGACGCCAATTTGTATAAAACAAATAACCTAGCAGCCCCAATGTAATCATACCATCACGAACAATGGTTTTTAATGATTCAGATGAAGCAGCTGTGAGTTGCTCAACGTTATACATAATTTTAGCTGTAATATGTCCCGAAGAGTTATCGAGATAATATTGAGCCGGCAGTCTTAAAAGCTTTGCATAAACTTCTTGGCGAATACTAAAAACTAAACTACGGGAGATAACAGCAGTATAGTAGCCGCCCATAAATAGGCCTAAGCCACGGAAAAATACTAATAAAATGATTAATAAAGGGAACCAATCCAGATCCGCTCTACTCGCATTTTGAATGGCATCAATAATAAATTTAATGAGCTTAGCAACAGAAACCTCTGTTGCTGAGTTCATACCGAATCCGATAAGAACTAATAAGGCCACGCCCCAATAAGGTTTTAAATAGGATATGAGACGCAAATAAACCTTAAAATCTTGATTCACTCAGAAAAACCTCTAGAAGGAACTTTGGTACTAATATTGATGTTAACAAAACCGAGTTGTCCTGCTACATCCATAACACGAATAACATCCTGATGAGACGCTTTTGCATCTGCAGCGATGATAAACATAAAATCACGGCGCTCTTGAGCAATTTGCTTAATTGCAGTGCTCAAATCAGCGACGTCCTTGGTAGACAATGCTTGACCATTGACAGCGTAATGACCGCTAGAGTCTACCACGACTTCAATTTTATGATCGTACTGTTTTGGTGGGACGCCTGGTGCATCTGGTAAAGTTAGATTGATGCGACTTGGCTGATTAAAAGTGGTAGATAACAATAAAAACACCAGAATGAACAATAAACAATCAATCATGGGCGTTAGATTGATATGAATGTCTTCAACTTGAGAACGTTTAAACTTCATATTGCTACCTACCCATCAACCAACACGGCGATGTTCTTGCACAACAGAAGAACGTTTATAAAACAATGATGCATGAAAGAGTGTAGATTGTTGCTCTAACTCCGCAATGTAATTTTGTACCACTCTCTGAAAATAACGATAAGAAATAAGTGCAGGAATTGCAATGAGCATTCCAACCGCTGTCGTGATCAAGGCCTTTGAAATACCAGGAATCATTAAGCTTGGACTACCTGCCGAACCAAAATCAATCACGAGAAAAGACTCAATAATCCCTACAACTGTTCCAAGTAATCCAAGCAAAGGTGCTATAGCACTTAAAGTTCCCAAGAAGTTAATATTTTTTTCTAAATAAGAAATTTCTTGAGAAGCCATTGCTTCCATTTGAGCCCGAGCAAATTGCTCTCCATGCTCCTGATGCTCAAAACCAGCTTTTAGAATATTTCCTAATGCTGTACTTGAGGCATCAGTATCTTGCTCCAAATTTGTGATGATATGAGAAATATCTGCACTACCATCACTCATCAGTGCTTTAGGCAAAACTTGTGAACGTCTCAAACGTATAAAACGTTCAATACTAATAGCGACCGTTAAAATTGAACACAAAATTAAAGGCAGCATTAACCAGCCGCCCGCTTTCACAAGTTCCCACATATTTTCTTCCCCAAGAATATAAATTAGAAATATATGACCTAACTTAGAATTAATCTGGCAAACAAATATTCAAAATACCATCTAACTCATCGAGTGAATGATAATGAATAACAAGTTTCCCTTTACCTTTCTGGTTATGATCAATTTTAACATTAGCACCAAAACGTTCCGATAATTTCTGAGTTAATTGCTCAATGTCTGGTGCAACAGGAGTTTTTTCCTTTTCCTGTTTAGGTTCGTTCCAATCACGTACTAATTGCTCAGTCTGACGAACGGATAATCCCTTTTCAATGACAATTTTAGCTACTTCAAGTTGCTCTTTACCTTTTAAAGTCAAGATGGCACGAGCATGGCCCATATCAAGCTGGCCTTGTTGCATAAATTCTTTAATGTCATCAGCCAAACTTAATAGACGCAACAAGTTACTGACCGTTGTTCTCGCCTTACCTACAGTATCGGCAATTTCCTGATGACTTAAACCAAATTCATCATGAAAACGTTGTAATGCCAAGGCTTGATCAATTGGATTTAAATCTTGACGCTGAATATTCTCAATAAGTGCTAAAGCTATTGCGACCTGATCATTTAAATCACGAACAATTGCTGGAATTTCAGTTAAACCGGCAATTTGTGCTGCACGCCAACGACGCTCACCTGCAATAATTTCGTAAGGATGAGCTTCATCATCTACAGGACGGATAACAATTGGTTGCATTACCCCATGTTTTTCAATAGAGGATGCCAATTCTTGTAATTCATGCTCATGAATAAAACGACGTGGCTGATATTCACCTCGCTTCAACAAATTCACATCAATTTGCTTTAACTGACCATGATCAAGTGCTTGAGCTTCTAATTGTAATTTTTCTTTTTGAATTGAACCAAGTAATGCATCTAAACCACGCCCTTTCGCCAATCCGCGTTTTTTGATGCTCATACTTTACTTCCTTTCTTTACCTTACTTTTCTTTAACATCTCAGCTGCAAGATTTAAGTATGCAACTGCACCCTTTGAACTCTTTTCAAAATAAATCACTGGCAAACCATGCGCTGGCGCTTCAGCCAAACGAACATTACGTGGAATCACAGTGTCATAGAGCTTCTTACCAAAATACTGTTCCAACTCATCTGATACATCGCGAGTTAAGGCATTACGTGCGTCGTACATCGTACGTAAAACACCGATAATTTCTAAATCAGGATTTAATGCTTTTTGAATACGATCGATTGTTTGGGTTAAATCAGCCAAACCTTCCAATGCATAGTACTCACATTGCATAGGAATGATTACACTATCTACGGCAGCCAAGGCATTTACCGTAATTAAACTTAAGCTAGGGGCACAGTCAACAATAATGTAGTCAAAAGAATTTCTAATTTCGTTCAGAGCATTCTTTAAAATGAACTCACGACCTTCTTGTTCGGTAATTGCCAGTTCAACACCTGAAAGCTCACGGTTTGAACCCAAAACTTTATATCCAACCTCTGCCTTTTGAATTGCAGTTTCAATTGGCACTTCACCCAATAACACATCAGTGATTGAGTAAAGTAGATCATTCTTTTGAATACCAGACCCCATCGTAGCATTACCTTGTGAATCTATATCAACAAGTAATACACGTTTTTTCAATACAGCAAGTGATGCTGCAAGATTTACTGCAGTCGTTGTTTTACCAACACCACCTTTTTGGTTTGCAATCGCAATAATTTGAGCCATGGTAACCCTAATACTTTTTATTTAAATTCGTTGAAGTAAAAGTAAATGACGTTGTTCATCAAGTCTTGGTACATGCAGTTCAATCACTTTACATGAAAATTCCTGCTTAAGCTCTTCCATTTCTTCAACTGGAATCAATCCTTTCATCGCAGCAATTATACTATGCTCATGTAAATATGGACGTGCAGCCTCAACAAAATCAGTTAAAGATGCAAATGCACGACTTGTGATCACATCAAATTGACCAAGCTCATCAATTGTATCTTGATTTTCAACACGCGTTTGCACAGCTACTACGTTTTTAAGCTTAAGGTCAGCAATAAACTGTTTCAAAAAACGAATTTTCTTACCATTTGAGTCAAGCAATACACAAGAGCGCTCTGGTTGACATAAAGCAATGATCATGCCTGGCATACCACCACCAGTACCAACATCAAGCAATCGACCTGGTGGTAAATCTTTCAAAATACTTAGGCTATCTAACAAATGCTTCACTAACATCTCTTTCGGATCACGAATCGCTGTTAGATTATAAGCTTTGTTCCAAAGTACCAAAGCATCTTGATACTTTAACAATAATGTCAAAGCTTCATCGCTAAGCGACAAACCTAGTTTTTGACTACCCTGTTGTAACTCTTGAAAAAATGGATGCATAAACAGATAACATCTAAGTAAAATTTAAAACAAAGTATACCCATTTATGCATCGTGGAACACTATTTAACGATTAGGGATTACGCAGTTAATCGTAGAAGCCTTCACGAATTTGCAAATCTAGCTCCATTAAACGTTCAGGCGTTCCCACATCTACCCATGCACCCTTAAGCTTTTCAGCAGATATTCTTTGATTCTGCATCGCTTGCTTCAACAATGGTGCTAACGGACGTTTACCAGGCTCCAATCCATCAAAGAGCTTAGGATTGATAACAGATACCCCACTAAAAGTGAGATTCTCGCCCTTCACATCTTGATCGAATGCAAAAGCACGTCCATCCAATAATGTAAAGTCGCCTTCAGGATGTTGTTTAGGATTATCAACCAAGACAAGATGAGCTAAATCATCATTTAGCTGAATATCGCGTAGCGCTTCAAAACCCATTGTGGTCCATACATCACCATTCACTAGAATAAATGGATCTGTTCCAAGCAGTGGCAAAGCATTAATAATTCCACCAGCTGTTTCCAGCCCTTCTTCTTCTCGCGTCCAACGGATGTCCACACCAAATTGAGAACCATCACCTAAGCTACTGATGAGCTTATCAGCCAACCAGGCAGAATTGATGACTATTTCAGTCACACCAATTTTCTTAAGCTTTTCGATATGCCACACAATAAGTGGCTTACCCCCCACCTCAAGCAGAGGCTTTGGTGTATATAGCGTAAGTGGACGCATACGATTGCCCAAGCCAGCAGCAAGAATCATTGCTTTCATTATGCTGCCACCTCATAGGGGCCATATTTTTCTATAAACTTAGGCATGACTGATTTACGAATAAACGTCATGAAGTCATCAAGCTCATGATAACCACGACTCTCTTCAAGTAAATACCACATGACTCGCGGCAAGTCTTTTAAATATCCAGACTTACCATCTCGCTCAAACAGACGAACAAAAATGCCCAAAATCTTGATATGACGTTGAATTGCCATTAAATCGGCATCACGTTTAAATTGCTCAAAAGTTCGGTTTTGTTTAGCAGATGCTGGTAAAAGCTCATAGAAAACTTTAAACCATTGATAAACACGCTCAGCATTCCACTGTACATATGCATCACGTGTAATCGAGATTAAATCATAAGTGTCGGCACCAATAACCGCATCTTGAAAGTCAATTACCCCCAATTCTTCTTCATTAGTAATTTTCATTAAATTACGACTATGAAAATCACGATGCACAATAACTTGCGGTTGAGCCAATGCAGCATTGGCTAAGAAATCAAATGCATCATCAATAGTTTTCTTTTGCTCAACTGTTGGATGAATCCCAAGTGATGGCAACATCCAATCGGTTAGCAGCTGCATTTCAGACATAAGCTTTTCATAAGAATAAGCTGGGAAATGATCAATACCATTAATTGATTGCAAATGAGTGAGCTGTTTAAAGCTTTGTTCGTAATATTGATCAACTGTTGCATCATTTAATAATGTAGACAACAGTACATCACCAAAATCTTCTAGCAATAGAAAACCTTGTGTTAAATCCTTTGCAACAATCTGAGGCACACGAACCCCATGACCTGCAAAAAACTCGTCAATGGTTACAAACGGAACACAGTCTTCTTTTTCAGGAGGCGCATCCATAAGCATATAAGTTTTATTTTGTAACTGGATGCGAGCATAACGGCGAAAGCTGGCATCCCCTGCTAAATAAGCGATCTGAAATTGATCATTTTCAAGAACAGATGTAAGCCATGTATGTATCAATTGTTCACGTTGTGTATTCATTTGCAATAAAATCTAAAACAAGCTGAGATTTTTGAAGGGTTAAGTGTAGCCACTTATAAACTTTTTCTCTATGATGCGACAATAATTAATTGTGAATTAGCATACTTGGTTAATGAGACAATGAAGCATCAGTTTAAATTTAATCCTTTAGCGACCGCTATTTTTACGCTCTTATGTGGCTCCATACAATCAAGTTATGCTGAGTCAGCTGGTGTTGTCTCCAACATAGACAATAATCAACTTAAGGCGAGTATTAAGGAAGCCTATCCTGGGCAGGAATTCTTTCAACAATATTATGTTGATAAATCTGCACCTGAAGCGCAGTTGCGCAATAATAAATATTTGAGTTCGGCATTTTGCCAAGGAACTTGGATTACACCGATTAATCCTGAAACTAAAGCATTAGATGCAGACAAGGCTACATCGGTTGTAACGGCGGATTATGGTCATTACAACCCTGCTGGCGATTCTGAGCTAGAAGGAAACGTAGTAATAGATCAAGAAGGTCGTACTGTACGTGCCGATAAAGTTACCATCGATAAAACTCAAACATTTGCTCATGCACAAGGTCGAGTGCAGTTAGCCCAAGGCGGCTTACTCTCTCAAAGTGATGAAATTAATTACAATTTAAAGACTCAAACTGGTGATTTAAATAATAGTTTTTATATTTCTGAACAGCAGCATGCACATGGTCACGCTGGAAAAATCGAAAGAACCTCTCCAAATGTAATGGTTCTTAACGATGCAAGCTATACCACTTGTCCACCAGGCCAAAAACCTGCTTGGAAAATTCAGGCTAATAAAATTGAGCTAAATCAGGGAACTGGTCGAGGCATCACTCGTAATGCAAAAATCTATGTTAAAGATGTACCAGTTATAGCAGTCCCATACTTTAACTTCCCAATTGATGACCGTCGAACTACGGGTATTCTTAACCCACAGTTTGGTTTTTCAGGTTTCTCAAATAGTGGTGGTGGCGGTGAACTTTCTGTTCCAATTTATTTAAATCTTGCGCCTAATTATGATGCAACGATTACTCCACGATATCTATCAGAACGTGGGGCCATGCTCAAAGGTGAATTTCGCTATTTAACGGATGGCTTCGGTGCAGGTGTAATATCAGGCGGCATTCTTCCATCTGATAAAGAATATAACGATAAAGACCGTAAAGATTTTAATTTCCTTCACAACTGGAATATTAACGATCAATGGTCGACTAATCTTGAATATCGTTATGCATCGGATAAAGATTATTTTGCGGATTTAGATCACAGTCCAAATACTAAAACCGATGTAAATCTACGAAGAGCTTGGGAACTGAACTATCAACATGGTATTCCGGGTTTAAAAGCTCAGCTTAAAGTTGAAGACTTCCAAACGCTAGATCCTTCAGTTAAGGATGTAAACAAACCTTATGCACGTTTACCACAGTTCTTATTAAATTATGTCACTGGTAACCCACAAGGATTGCAATACGAATTTAATAACGATACAGCATACTTTAAAAAATCAATTAATGACGGTTCTGCTCAGGAAAGTAGCGGCACCCGTATTTATAACCAGTTCGCAACACGTTATAACTATCGAACACCGGCAGTCTTTGTTATTCCTGAAGTTTCTGTACGCTCTATCCAAACATTCTATGATAAAGATACTCAGTTAAATAACCCTGGTGGCTCTGAAAATAAATCAGTCGTTGTACCTCAGTTTACTTTGGATAGTGGTTTAACTTTTGAACGCGAAGGTAAATACCTACAAACGATCACCCCTCGTGCATTTTATGCGTATGCGCCTTACAAGAACCAGGACGGTTATCCAAACTTTGACTCAACTTCAGCATCGGTTAATTACGATCAACTCTTTAACCCATACCGCTTTTATGGGCATGACCGCCTTGAAGACAACAATTTTTTATCACTAGGTGTAAGTTATAGTCTTTTTGACACGGTAGGTTTAGAACGTTTGCGTGCCAGTGTAGGACAAAGTTATTACTTTGAAGATCGACGCGTTACTCTAAACGAACCAGATGAGATTGATACCGAACGTAATACTGGTCCTGTCGTTAGCTTAACAAGCCAACTTAACCAGAACTTTACGATTGCAGCCAATTCGGCATGGATGTCAAATGGTGATAATGCCCAGAGAGACTTCCAAGTTTACTATACAGGCGATAAAGGCAACCTATATAACTTAGGTTACTTCTATCGCAAAGACATTGTTGGTCGTCAACACACTTACGATCAAGTTGTTGCATCGTTTATACAACCAATTAAAGACAACTGGCGTATTATGGGTCTTGTTCAATATGACATGGACAATGATGTGGCTCGTGAGCTGTTATTAGGTGTTAACTATGAATCATGTTGCTGGGGTATCTCAGTCTACGGTCGTTCTTACTATAACGACCTAGATGATCCAAAATCTCCTAATGTTAACGAGAAACGCGCGATTATGGCTGAAGTCACACTTAAAGGTTTAGGTGGTTTAAATAACAAACTTGCATCTATACTTGAAAATCGCGTTTTAGGTTTTAACAAAATTAATCAATCTTGGACACAACGTTAATGAAGGCAAAGCATCTTAAACAGTTTTTTAAAGCAACAACCCTTGCTGTATTAATATCTTCATCAATGCATAGTTTTGCCCAACCCACTGATGAAGTTGTGGCAATTGTGGACAATAGCGTAATTTTAAAAAGTGACCTTGAACAAGGAATGGCAGAAGCTACTCACGAGTTACAGGCACAAAAAAAAGAAGTACCACCTCAACAATACTTACAATTTCAAGTTTTAGACCAACTCATCTTGCGTCAAGCTCAACTTGAACAAGTAAAACGTTATGGTATTAAACCTGATGAGAAAAGCCTAAACGAGGCAGTACTTAAAGTAGCGAGTCAATCTGGCAGTAAAAGTTTAGAAGCATTTCAACAAAAATTAGATGCGATTGCTCCAGGAACGTATGAAAATTTACGTGGCCGTATTGCTGAAGATTTAGCAATTAATCGTCTACGCCAACAGCAAGTGATGTCACGTATTAAGATTAGCGACCAAGATGTTGACAATTTCTTAAAATCACCACAGGGTCAAGCTGCTCTCGGCAATCAGGCACATGTGATCCATATGCGAATTTCTGGAGACAATCCTCAAGAAGTTCAAAGTATAGCTAAAGAAGTTCGCTCAAAGTTGGCTCAAAGCAATGATTTAAATGCTCTCAAAAAACTTTCAACTGCGACAGTAAAAGTTGAAGGTGCAGACATGGGATTCCGTCCCCTTTCTGATATTCCGGCTGAACTCGCTGCCCGTATTACTCCCCTACAAGATGGTCAAACCACTGATCTAATTTCTGTACGAGATGGTGTACATGTTCTAAAACTCTTAGAACGCAAGCAAAATGAACAAAAAGCCTTAGTACCACAGTATCAAACACGCCATATTCTTATTCAGCCTTCCGAGGTAGTAAGTCCTGAAAATGCAAAACAAATCATTGATAGCATTTACAAGCGATTGAAGGTAGGTGAAGATTTTGCCACTCTTGCGGCAACTTATTCAAACGATACAGGTTCCGCGCGTGACGGTGGTAGTTTAGGCTGGGTTAATCCAGGAATGATGGTACCTGAGTTTGATAAAAAAATGCAGGAAATTCCTGTAGGTCAAATTAGTGAACCTTTCCAAACTCAATTTGGCTGGCATATTCTACAAGTGACAGACAAACGCGAAAAAGATATGACTCACGAATATCAAGAACGTATGGCACGTCAAATTTTAGGTGAACGTCAATTCAATACTGAAATTGATAGCTGGTTACGTGAAGTACGTGCAAATGCTTATGTAGAGATTAAAGATCCAAGTCTCGACAAAAAGAATCTGCAAAAGTAAGTTAATTTTTATTTAATTAAAACCTGTGTTTATCACAGGTTTTTTTATGGATAAGATTTAGATAATAAAAAACCGGTTATATAAATAACCGGTTTCCATAAATCAAACCCTATCGGGAATTATTTATAACGATCTACCATTTTCTCTAATGAAATTGGACGGATCTTGTCAGCATTACCTGCTGTACCAAAGGCTTCATAACGATCGATACAAATTTGTTTCATTGAATCGACAGTTTTAGCGAAGTACTTGCGTGGATCAAATTCAGCTGGATTCTCTGCCATGAAACGACGAATTGCACCTGTTGAAGCTAAGCGTAAGTCAGTATCAATATTGATTTTACGTACACCGTGTTTAATTGCTTCTACAAGCTGCTCAACCGGCACACCATAAGTCTCGCCGATATTGCCGCCAAACTCATTAATTACTTTTAACCATTCTTGTGGTACAGAGCTTGAACCGTGCATTACAAGATGAGTATTTGGCAACGCCGCATGAATTTCTTTAATGCGATCAATTGCTAGAATGTCACCTGTAGGTGGACGTGTAAATTTATAAGCACCATGTGAAGTACCTACAGCAATTGCTAAGGCATCAACATTTGTGTCAGCAACGAATTGCTTCGCTTCATCAACAGAAGTTAAAAGTTGAGAATGATCGAGTACACCTTCTGCACCAACACCATCCTCTTCTCCAGCCATACCTGTCTCAAGGCTACCTAAGCAACCGATTTCGCCTTCAACAGACACGCCACAAGCATGAGCCATTGCTACGACTTGACGAGTTACATCTACGTTGTAATCGTAAGTTGTAGGGGTTTTACCATCAGCACCTAATGAACCATCCATCATTACTGAGCTAAAACCAAGTTGAATAGAGCGTTGGCATACATCAGGGCTAGTACCATGGTCTTGGTGCATTACCACTGGAATGTGCGGCCACTCTTCGATTGCAGCCAAAATAAGATGGCGTAAGAATGGAGCGCCTGCATATTTGCGAGCTCCAGCTGATGCCTGAACAATTACAGGTGAATTGGTTGCATCTGCGGCAAGCATAATTGCACGCATTTGTTCTAAGTTATTTACGTTAAATGCTGGTACGCCGTAGTTATGTTCCGCAGCGTGATCCAAGAGCTGGCGCATTGAAATGAGTGCCATAATATCCTCCCAGGTAGTGCGGCTTATTCTACCTTGTCATTTATTTCAATTCAGCAACAAATCACAGTATTTCAAAAAAAATCCCTGCATTTGCAGGGACTTTTTAACAAAAAACAACAAATTAATGAGTTTCTGAAGCAGCCGACTTGCTAGACGCACTACCTTCAACCACATCTGTATTCTTTTCATCTAAAACTGGCTTATCAAGCGAATCAATTGTAGCTTGCTGTTCAGGAGTTACTTTATCAGAAACTCCTGTAGATGCTGCATCTTGTCCTGCTTTAGAAGACTCTTCTTTTTTCGCACAAGCAGTCAACATCACTGGAACAATTAATAAAGCAGCTAAGGTAAGTTTTAAATTCATCACTATTTTCCACAATTGGTGATTTAGTGCTCATTATTTTATTTCAGTAATATGACAATTTAATGACTTATCAATGAAAAAGGGGTTGAACCCAACCCCTTCTTATTTTTACATATATGTATTATGCACGTTCTAATAAAACAGCCACTGCTGGCAAAGTTTTACCTTCAACAAATTCAAGGAACGCACCACCACCAGTTGAAATATAACCAATTTGGTCAGCAACATTATATTTATCAATCGCAGCTAAAGTATCACCGCCACCAGCGATCGAGAATGCATCAGATTGAGCAACTGCAAGAGAAAGTGCCTTAGTACCTTCACCAAATTGATCAACTTCAAACACACCAACGGGACCATTCCAAAGAATCGTTTTTGATGTTGTTAAAATATTTGCAAATGCTTTAGCTGTTTCAGGACCAACATCTAAAATCATATCGTTTGCAGTTACATCCTCAACTTTTTTAACAACTGCTTGTGCAGCCGCCAAAGAACCCAAGAAATCTTCAAAGTTAATTTGAGATGCATCCGCTACAACAACATCTGTAGGAAGTGGAACGCTTACTTTAGCAGCAATTTGTTTTGCTGTTTCTACCAAGTCAGCTTCGTATAGAGATTTTCCAACGTTGTAACCAGCGGCCGCCAAGAAAGTATTTGCGATACCACCACCAACAATAAGTTGATCACAAATAGTAGACAATGAGTTTAAAACATCAAGTTTTGTTGAAACTTTAGAGCCAGCAACAATAGCAACCATTGGTTTTTCAGGTGTTTGCATTGCACGGCCAAGCGCATCTAATTCAGCAGCCAATAAAGGACCAGCAGCTGCAACTGGAGCAAAACGTGCTACGCCCTCAGTAGAAGCTTCTGCACGGTGAGCAGTACCGAATGCATCCATCACAAATACATCACATAAAGCAGCATACTTTTGTGCAAGCTCAGGATTATTTTTCTTTTCACCAGCGTTAAAACGAACATTTTCAAGCAAAACAACTTGTCCAGCCTGAACTTTTACACCATCAAGATAATCAGTAAATAATTTAACTTCTTGGCCTAATGCTTCAGTTAAATATGCTGCAACTGGTGCAAGTGATTGTTCAGGCTTTGGTTCACCTTCAACAGGACGACCTAAATGCGAAAATACCATTACAGCAGCGCCTTTTTCTAAAGCAGCTTTTATTGTTGGAAGTGCTGCACGTAAACGAGCATCGCTGGTAATCACACCATTTTTAACAGGAACGTTTAAATCTTCACGAATAAGTACACGTTTACCTGCTAAGTTAAGGTCAGTCATGCGCTGAAAATTCATGTAAAGCTCTCTTTATGATTTTAAAAACGCGCCAATTTTAAATGATTACATCAAAAAAGGTTAGTTTTTTTGCATAAAAGCTGTAGAAAGCCAAAGTTTTGATTATGATAGAGGTAGTAATTTAATATTTCATCGATTATGTCTATTCATCCCGATCCACAAATCAATCGTTTAAATGTTTTAGGTGAGCCTTTAGCGAGCTGTTGTTTTGATCCTATTACCGGATATTTTCGAAATGGTTTTTGCCATACGGCAGTAACAGATCTTGGGCAACACACTGTATGCGCTCAAATGACGTCTGACTTTTTAAATTTTTCGCAAAAAGTTGGCAACGATCTCATTACTCCTTTACCTGAAGCTGGCTTCCCTGGTCTACAGCCAGGTGACTTCTGGTGTATTTGTGTAACTCGTTGGGTAGAAGCATATCAAGCTGGTCAAGCTCCACCTGTCAAACTTCATGCCTGCCATCAAGCAGTATTAAGTTATGTCCCATTAGATGTATTAATGGAATACGCAGTGTAATGAAACACCCCCAAATTATTTTGGCATCGAGTAGTCAAACGCGTAAGGATTTGATGAATCGTTTGGGCATCGAATATATCTGTATTAGTCCAGATATTGATGAAAGTTCTCGTGGCGAGACTCATGCTGATGATTTAGCTAAAAGACTGGCTTTTACTAAAGCTCAGGTTATTGCTCAGAAAAATCCGGAAGCAATTGTAATTGGATCAGATCAGGTTGCATGGCGAGAACATGCACCTCATGATTTTATTGGCAAACCATTGACTATTGAAAATGCTAAAGCTCAGTTAAAAGCAAACTCAGCCAGAACAGTCTTTTTTAGTACAGCCTTAAGTGTTCAATGTCTTGAAAAAAACTTTGAACACACTCTAGTTGAACATTATCAAGTTAAATTTCGCAATTTAAGCGACTCAGAAATTGAAAGATATATCGATTTAGATCAGCCCCTTCATTGTGCTGGAAGCTTTAAGTGTGAAAGTCTTGGCATTAGTTTATTTGAGAAAATGATAGGCCAAGATCAAACCACCCTAATGGGCTTACCCATGATTCAGCTTTGTCAGATTTTAAGACAGCTTGAACTTCAAATTCCTTAATATTTATTAGTTTATTTATAGGTTATCTCCATGACAGAACCTTTAACCGTTTTAGGCGGCATTACTGCTGAACAGTTTTTATCAGAATACTGGCAGAAAAAACCATTACTTGTGCGTAACGCCATGCCTGAAATCATTGGCGTGTTAGAGCCAAATGATGTGAAAGAATTCGCTTTAGAAGATCATGTTAGCGCACGTCTTATTCGTCAAAAAGACAAAAATCCAAATGAGTGGCACGTAAAGTCTTCTCCTCTAACTAAAGGTGACTTTCAAAAATTACCAAAGCTATGGACACTGTTAGTACAAGCAGTTGATCATTACTCATTCGATTTAGCGGAATTATGGAAGAAATTTCCTTTTATTCCTCAATGGCGTCGTGATGACATTATGGTTTCTTATGCACCTAAAGGTGGCTCAGTTGGAAAACATTTTGACTTTTATGATGTATTTCTTGTTCAAGGACATGGTCACCGTCGTTGGCAATTAGGCCAAATGTGTGATGCAACCACTGAATTTGTTCCAAATCAACCATTAAAATTATTGCCAGACATAGATGTTCATTTTGACGAAGTTTTAGCTCCTGGTGACTTATTATATGTTCCACCTGGCTTAGCACATTATGGTGTTGCTGAAGATGATTGCTTAACTTTCTCGTTTGGTTTCCGTATGCCTAATATTTCAGGCATGATTGACAGAATTAGTGACCAATTTGCTACCGATGAATTGCTACAGAACCCAGTCATAGATATTGCCCGAAAGAGTATTTCTCAAGTTGGTGAAATTAATACAGAAGAATTAGCATATTTAAGAGGATTGGTTTTAGCTCAATTGCAAAATTCATCAGTACTTGATGCTGCCATCATGGCATATATGACTGAACCTAAATATCCAGATAATATTCCTGAACCAGACGAGATAGAAGTTGAAGACCTCAATGCTATTTTGACAGAAGGTTATGAATTATTGCTAGAACCAGCCTCTCGCCTACTTTATACAGAACAAAATGGAGTTTTAAAGTTTTGGGGCAATGGAGAAGATTTAACGATAGTGGAATCTTTTGCCACTCAACTCAAAACAATAGCAGATGGAGAAAGTATTCCATTTAATAACCAGCTAAGCAATGTAGAGATTTTAGAAAACATTGTTCAATTATTGAATGATTCAATTCTTATGTTATTGCCACCGGCAGAATAATATTGACTAAATAGGTTAAAAGGAGAAAATTCTAAAATTTCTCCTTTTTTCTTTTATAAATACATGTTTAAATATACCAATCTATAAATCTATTTTGCGGTTACATTTCTATGGTTTAAAATTATTTTCTAAATTAAAAAATTATCTAGTAAATACGTCTAATTAAGACATAGAAATTTTTTCAGCAAATATAAAATATATACCTAGAGCATTATGCTTTGCCCTTCTATTGTTTTTAAAAAACCTATTTTTTTCTATCAATAACAATCAATACAATGTAAAATTGTGCGTTCTTGCTTTTTATTTATACACTCGACCATTTAGGCTAAGAGCAAATTTTTTGTGTGAGGCTACTAAAATATGTCAAAAAAAGATGACATTATTACCACTGCATTAAGACTTTTTAACTCATATAGTTATAACTCTATAGGGGTTGATCGTATCATCAGTGAGTCTGGTGTAGCAAAAATGACATTTTACAAATACTTCCCTTCCAAAGAGAAACTAATTGAAGAGTGTTTATTACTAAGAAACTCACTTTTACAAAATTCTCTTACTGCTGCTATATCTAAACAAGACGAAAATGATCCATTAGCCCGTATTAAGGCAATCTTTTTATGGTATGCAGATTGGTTTAATAGCGAAGATTTTAATGGCTGTATGTTTCAAAAAGCCTTAGAAGAAGTATTAAAGCAATACCCTTCAACTCACCAACCTGCGACTTTATACAAAATATGGTTGACTCAGTTAATGCAGGATCTTCTTGTTCAACATGAAATTGAGGAATCTCGTCCTTTAGCATTACTGTTAGTCAATATTTTAGAAGGTATGACCATTCAAGCTCAGGTTGAGCACGGCTCAGTAAAAATTAATGACTACTGGAAACGTGTAGAGAAGCTTATTGAGTTTGAAAAAGTTGCACAGTAAAAAATAAAGCGTGATATTATTCTTCTTATATTGTTGAATCTTCTTCTTATTCATCACGCTGCGTCTGAAAGTCATTCTAGCCTAGAGTTAGACGTTTTTTTTGGACTATCATCCCAAACTAGAATATACAGACCTGTCTGTACAGAATCAATTATATTTTTAAAAAGTAAAAACTCAATCTTTTTTTATTACCCTTTCATAGATAAATCAGAATTAACTATAGATAAAACTTAAAATAAGATTTTTTTCCTTTGACTTTGTTTCATTTATACTTAACAATTACGCTTCTCACACAATGCAACACTTTTGACACAAAACAACTACAAATTATTGTTATACTTTAATAATGTTATATATTTATCAATTACACTTATAAACCTTTTCAACAAAAACAATTGGATTGATTAGTTTTGCTACATTCATTTTCTTAAGATCAATCTATACTATGCCGGCCATATTGATATAGGTATAAAGTATGAAAGATGGACTCCAAATTGAAGAAATGAAAAATGCGGCTGATTCAGTCGTAGGCACATTAAAGTCTTTAGCTAACCCTGACCGTTTATTAATTTTATGTCACTTAGCTCATGAGGAGTTAAATGTCTCTCAAATCGAAGAGAAAACCCAAATTACCCAACCCACTCTTTCACAACAATTGATGATGTTACGTAAAAGTGATGTCGTTTCAACACGTCGTGATGGCAAACAAATTTTCTATTCTATAAAGGATGACAAGATGCACTCAATTTTGAATACGCTTTATCAGTTATACTGTATAGAATAACTGCGCTGAATTTATAAAATTATAATAATATTAATGTATTCCTGAAATATGCGATTTTTCAACTTGGTAGCTGGTAATAAACCGAGCAAAGAGGATTGAAAATTCGCGTAGTTTTTCAAGTATCTAAAGCTATTGAAAACAACAATACACTCTCTTATTTCTTTCTGTCTCTCCCTCCACTATTTTTCAATAGGTTTTTAGACCCCACAGTTAATTTTTTATTGACTGTTATATAAGCAGAATATCTTTTTAATTAATTTAATAATTTAATTTTACTATTTTAAAAACAAATACTTAATATTACCTTTTTTTATTAATCTAATTACTAGATATAAAAAAGCTTAAGATTCACATCACTTAAGTATAAAATACTCCGCTTGTTCAACCTTTAGCCATGAATAGGTTAATAAGGCCTTTATATGCTTGAATTCTTTTCTCGATTAAGCTTAGTCACCAAAATTATTATCGCCATTATTTTAGGAATAGGTGTTGCACTATTATTTCCAACCGTTACACCTTACTTAAGCTTGTTTGGTGAGCTGTTCATTAAAGCATTGAAATCGGTTGCTCCTATTTTAGTTTTCGTACTGGTTCTCTCATCTATTGCTAACTTTCAGGTTGGCCATAGTGCAAATTTACGACCAGTCTTACTATTATATGTAGTGGGTATGCTATTAGCTGCGTTTAGTGCCGTTGTTGCGAGCTTGTCTTTTCCAAGTACTCTTTATCTTAATACTGTTTCACATAACAACCTACAAGCGCCTGGTAGCCTCGCTGATATATTAAAAAATTTGCTTTTAAGTTTTATTGCAAACCCTGTTCAAGCAATTAGTGAAGCGAACTTTATTGGCATTCTGGCATGGGCAATTGGTCTAGGTTTGGCAATGCGTCATAGTTCAGATACGACTAAACAAGTGATGCATGATATTTCACATGCTGTGAGTGCGATTATTCACAAAGTCATCGCATTTGCACCTGTAGGCATTTTCGGTTTAGTTGCAGTAACCTTTGCCGATGCTGGTTTAGCAACGCTTGAAAGTTATGCGCAATTATTAGCTGTTCTATTAGGAACAATGCTTTTTGTTGCTCTTGTAGTTAACCCAATTTTGGTAGGTTTAACAATTCGTGGCAATCCATACCCACTTGTTTTTAAATGCTTAAAAGAAAGTGGTATTACTGCATTCTTCACACGCAGCTCAGCAGCTAACATCCCAGTTAACCTTGATTTAGCTGAACGTTTAGGTGTTAATCCATCTACTGCAAGTGTTTCTATTCCTTTAGGTGCTACAGTTAATATGGCTGGAGCAGCTGTTACAATCACTGTGCTTACTTTAGCAACTGTGCATACATTGGGGATTCATGTTGATTTGGCAACTATGATTATTTTGTCAGTAGTCGCTACAGTTTCAGCATGTGGTGCGTCTGGTGTTGCCGGTGGTTCTTTACTTTTAATTCCAGTCGCTTGTAGTTTATTTGGTATTTCATCAGAAATTGCGATGCAAGTTGTTGCAGTTGGTATGATTATTAGTGTATTACAAGATTCAACCGAAACAGCTCTTAACTCATCAACTGATGTTTTATTTACTGCCGCTGTTGATATTCGCTCAAGACAAAACTCTTAGAGAACATGCCATTTCAACGTTTACCAAACTGGTTCCAAATTGGCGCCTTTTTACTGGCAATGAATGCCGGAATGATTAATGTATTAGGGTTAATCACCCTTTTACATCAATCGGTGTCGCATATGACAGGTAATGTCAGTATGTTAGCGATGAGTTTGGTAAACTGGCAGTTTGATCACGTCATATATTTGGTACTTGTTATACTATGTTATGTATGTGGATCATTTTATAGTGGTTTTATTTTAGGTAATAGCCATTTCAAATTAGGCCGTCGATATGGCCTCCCTTTAAGCTTAGTTGCCCTCTTTATTTTTCTTTGCTGGTTATTACTGCCTTATTTTCCCAAATATGGATTATTATGGGCTTGTGTCGCTATGGGTTTACAAAATGCCATGGTCAGCCATTATAAAGGGACCATTATTAGGACAACTCACTTATCGGGTGTCTTAACAGATCTTGGCCTTGCACTTGGTTACATAGCACGAGGTTTAAAAGTAGAAAACCGTCGTATTATTTTACATCTACTTATTTTTTCAGGTTTTCTTATTGGTGGTATAATTGCTGCTTCAGTTCACCCCTATTTAAAATTGCAATCATTTTTGCTACCAGCAATTTTAAGCTTAACACTCAGTATTTCGTATTGGGCTGTTTATTTTCATCGTTCTTCCTCTTCAGATTCGGATTAAGTCATGGTTAAAAATGCCTTACAAGCTCAGTTACTCAAAGCAGGTTTAGTTGACAATAAAAAAGCAAAAAAACTCACCAAACAAGCTCAGCATGAGCAGCGTACTGGTCAAAGCAATGAAGCAGAAATCAAAGCAAATATTGAAAAAGCTCAACAAGAAAAATTAGCAAAAGACCAAGCTTTAAATCTAGAAAAACAGCAACAACTTGAAGAAAAAGCATTAAAAGCTTCTATTATTCAAATGATTAAACAACACAAAATTGTAGATTTTGCTGGAGATGTGGCTTATCAATTTATTGATGAAAATAAAATTAAAAAGGTATATCTATCTCAACAAGTCTACAATGCCCTTGTTACAGGTAGTTTAGTAATTGCTAAAGATCAAGATCAATACGCTTATCTTCCAAAAGCTTTGGCCGAAAAAATTGATCAAAAAATGCAAGGCTTTATTTTAATTAATAATGCAGAGAAAAATGAACAAACTACTGACGAAGAAGATCCGTATGCAGCATATGTTATTCCAGATGACTTAATGTGGTAATTATTATGAGCCTTTATCAATTTTTAGATAAAGGCTCATGCTGCTTAGGCTAAATATCAGTATTTTATCATTTATTAAAAAAAATTATAAAAATTACATTCACATCAAATTCATTCACCACTTCATCTATTATTATCGATATAATGAATAAAACATTTTTTGTCTTTACCATGCCTTTTAGGCTTTTCCCGTTTCCAAATTTATATCTTGACTAAATCTTGTCAGTTTTAGTTAAAGATATACAACATAAACTTTGATGTGTATCCACACACTCAACAGATCAACATCTATATCGAGTTTGATCTAACTGACTTTATTGCAAATTAAATTGCGAAATTTTAATAAAGTAGCTGATGTATAAAGGTAGTCATTCATGCTGAAGTGGTTTGAAAAACTTGTAGATCCTTATCCAACCAAAGGCCTGGATGAGCCCTTACCAACTCTCTTTTTCCGATTTGTTTGGCAAGCTACTGAAGGTGTTCGTCCGTACTTATTATTACTCATTATATGTACAGCGGGTGCAGCCAGCTTTGAAGCTCTACTCTTTTCAAAAATTGGTCAACTTGTAGACTGGCTGAGTAACAGTCAACCAGAAAGCTTTTTAAGCCAACATGCTTCAAATATACTTATTCTTATTAGCGTTTTATTTGCTAATATTTTATTTGTTAATATTCAATCTATTATAAAACACCAAATTTTATATAGTACTTTTCCAATGCGCTTACGCTGGCGCTTCCACAACCTTTTATTAAAGCAAAGTCTAGACTTTTTCCATAATGATTTTGCCGGTCGCCTTTCAGCAAAAGTCATGCAAACAGCACTAGCTATCCGTGAATTTTGGATTATTTTGGGCGATATGTTGGCTTATGTCAGCATTTATTTTATTACCGTTAGTATCGTTCTTGGTGCAATTTCACCAACTTTACTCATTCCACTTATGGTTTGGTTGGGTTTATTCTTATTAAGCGCTTGGTTCTTTATTCCCCGTTTAAGCAAAGTATCACAGCAACAAGCTGATGCTCGTGCAGTAATGACTGGACGTGTAACAGATGCCTACACAAATATTCAAACGGTTAAATTATTTGCCCATGCTGGTCGTGAGAGCCAGTATGCAAAAGCTTCAATGAAAGAGTTTATGACAACTGTCTATGCACAAATGCGATTAGGTACTCTTTTTGAAGTCAGCATTAATTTACTTTCTGCTGTTTTATTTGTAGGCGTGATTGGAACAGCAGTCTGGCTATGGACACAAGGCCTAGCAGCACTAGGTGTAATTGCAGCAACGACCGCCATGATTTTAAAGCTTAATAGCATGGCTGAGTTTATGATGTGGCATATGTCAGCCTTATTTGAAAATGTGGGTACCATTCAAGATGGTATGCAAACTCTTGGTAAGAAAATCAATATTCAAGACAAACCAGATGCAAAACCACTTACAGTAAAGCAAGGTGAAATCGTATTTAAAGATGTTACCTTTGCCTATAACAATAAAAATGTCATCGATCACTTTAATTTACACATTAAAGCGGGCGAAAAGATTGGTATCGTTGGCCGTTCAGGTGCAGGAAAATCCACTCTCATCCAATTACTTTTACACTTCTACCATCTTAAAGAAGGTGCAATTTTAATTGATGGGCAAAATATTGAAGATGTTACACAAGATAGTTTGAGAGCGAATATTGCTTTAGTTACTCAAGATACTTCTCTACTCCATCGTTCAGTTGCTGAAAATATTAAATATGGTCGTCCGGATGCAACCGATCTGGACATGCAAAGTGCAGTGCATAAGGCAAAAGCAGCTGAATTTATTCCTCAACTTGTCGACTTAAAAGGCCGTTCTGGCTATGAAGCACAGGTTGGTGAGCGTGGTGTTAAACTTTCAGGCGGTCAGAGACAACGTATCGCTATTGCACGTGTCTTCTTAAAAGATGCACCAATTTTAATATTAGATGAAGCAACAAGTGCATTAGACTCGGAAGTTGAGGCAGCTATTCAGTCTAGTTTAAATGACCTGATGGTAGATAAAACAGTTATTGCAATTGCTCACCGTTTGTCTACCATTGCTCAAATGGACCGTTTAATTGTTCTTGATGAAGGTAGAATTGCAGAGCAAGGTACCCATGAAGAATTAATTGCTAAAAATGGTATATATGCACAATTATGGAAACGCCAAACTGGTGGCTTTCTTATTGAGCAAAAAGTAGTACAGGGTCAGGATTAATGCTTTATTTAGAAGATTTAAAAATTGGTGATCGTTTTATCAGTCGTGAATATGAAATTACACTAGATGAGATTAAACAATTTGCAAGCCACTACGACCCTCAGCCTTTCCATACAGATGAAGAATTAGCTAAAGAAGATCCAATCTTTAAAGGTATTGCTGCCAGTGGATGGCATACCTCGGCAATTACTATGCGCTTATGGACAGAATGTATGCCTATTCATGGGGGGCTCGTGGGTTCAGAGTCTAGTTTACGTTGGCCTCGCCCGACTCGACCTGGTGACCGTATACATGTTGAAGCTGAGATTTCAGCAATTACACCATCCAAAACAAAATTAGATCGTGGTATTGTAAGCTACGTTACGCAAGCTTTAAATCAACATGGAGATGTTTTACTTATTTCAACGACAAAAATCGTTGTCTTTAAAAAGAATATTTAACGAATCCTTGATATGATTGTCTAACAGTTTTTATAAACTCAAATTATATTTCATGACAAGATGTGTAAGAAATGCACGTAGAAAATTGATGAGAGCAACGGAACGCATATGAAAATTACCTCAGCTCGTCAAGATCAAGGTATTCCAGGAGTCTATGGCTTATTGCTATTAGATGTTGTTTCACGTTGGGGATACAACGATGAGACATTATTTGCCCCTTTTCATCTTACAAGTGAACAATTGGCTGACCCTGAATATCGTATTTCAACACCTGTAGCAAATGAACTGGTTAAACATGCCTTAAATCTCACTGGAGAAAGTACATTGGGTTACCATATTGGCACCCAAATGCGTATTTCAATTCATGGATTTATTGGCTACGCAATAATGACAGCAAAAGATATTACTGAAGCAATTGCTCTCGCTGCTCGTTTTATCCAGTTACGCTTACCTTTTTTACAACTCTATTTTTCTACGTTTGGCCCAAAAGCCACATTACAACAACAATGTGATATTGAGTTAGAACCACTTCGCACCGAAATTGTTTTAGGCTTAACCATTGGCATCATGACAATGGCAAAAGCCATGACAGGTATTGAAGATTTAGCGGGCGATGTCGACCTAGATTTTCCAGAACCAGCAGGCTTTGATAAATATAAGAGCAAACTAAGCAGTACTATTCGGTTTAATCAGCCTCATTTAATTTCTAGTTTTGATAAAAAATATTTAGGTCTTAAATTAATTAATTCAGATCCAATCGCCAGTCAAATTGCTATTAACCAATGTGAGGCTGAACTCTCTGCTTTAGGTGAACGCCGCCGTTTAGCAATGCGTGTACGTGATATTTTAAGTAATTCGGAACAACATTACTTAAGCATAGAAAATGTAGCAGAATACTTACACATGTCAGATCGCACATTAAAGCGACAGTTGGCAGCGGAAGGAACTTCATTTTCAACATTAGTAGATGAAGTCCGCTATCGTCATGCGACTTCTTTACTTTCACGTACAGATTATAGTCTTGAACAAATTGCGGATGAACTAGGTTATTCCGATGTCGCAAATTTCAGCCGAGCATTTAAACGCTGGAGTGGTCGTAGTCCTAGTAACTGGCGCAAAGACCCCTATTTATAATGTTATTAAAATATTGGACACAAGCTTAAGGAGATGTCATGAATCACCCTTCAGAATTGAAGTATGCACGTACACATGAGTGGGTAAAAATTGAAGGTGATCTTGTTATTACTGGGATTACCGACCATGCACAAGATGAGCTTGGAGACTTGGTCTATGTTGAAACTCCAGAAGTGGGCAGCCAAGTAACAGCTGGCGAACAAGCTGGAGTAGTTGAATCAGTTAAAACTGCTTCTGACATCCACGCTCCTGTTTCTGGTACAGTAGTGGAAGTAAATACAAACCTTGAAGATGATCCGGATTTTGTAAATGAAGATCCATACGGGAAAGGCTGGATTTATAAAATTAAGCCAGACAACATGGCAGACGTTGAAAAACTTTTAACAAATGAAGAATATGAAGCTGGCTTATAAAATTTAGCATTGCTTTCAATATTTGATAAAAACCAGTTTACTTTTAAACTGGTTTTTTTATATATGTATAAAATAGTTATAAAACTGGATGCGTAGGATCAATAACATGACAAGACTTGTTGTATTTTCTGGTGCAGGTATGAGTGCAGAAAGTGGAATTAGTACTTTTCGTGACAGTAATGGCCTATGGGAAAATTATGATATACAGCAAGTTGCTACTCCGGAAGCTTGGGATAAAGACCCTGCGTTAGTTCAACGGTTTTATAACGAACGCCGTAAAAATATTTTAGAAGCTCAGCCAAATGAAGCTCATCAATATATTGCTAAATTACAAAACCATTTCGATGTACAAGTCATTACACAAAATATTGATGATTTACATGAGCGTGCTGGTAGCCAGAATGTGTTGCATCTACATGGTAATATTCGATTAGCGAAAAGCTCTGGACCAAATGCCCAATATACAAATGAATTTTATGAAATTAATGGTTGGAAATTAGATCTAGAGCATGACCTTTGTCCAAATGGCTATCCACTTCGCCCTCATGTGGTTTGGTTTGGTGAAGCAGTTCCAGCATTTGAAGAAGCCATAAAGCAAGTGCATGAAGCAGATATTTTCATTGTTATTGGTTCAACCTTAAGTGTTTACCCTGTTGCTGCTTTAGTTCATGAAATTCCTAACTACACTGAAGCCTACTATATAGATCCCCAAGCAGATCATTCTCGTGTTCCATCTCAATATAAACTATTAAATATGACAGCCACAGAAGGTATGAAAGAGCTATTTCATCAATTGACGAGCTAATATTTCTTTCATTTTTATTGCAAATTTCACCTCTAAAGTTGTCTCTTCACATGAAATTGATGCGAAAACACTCAACTCATGTCAAATTTTTTCTTGAGACATATATTGTCATTGCTAATTTTGTAACCAAACATGCTGATCTATTTTCTAAATTTACTATTTTTATAATTTTCTAAACAATAAATGAATTATTTATACTACATAAACTATTGATTAAATTTAGTTTAATTTTAATTGTAATTAAAATTACATTTGTTTACATAAAAATATACAAAACACATCATAAAGATAACAGAGCAAAAAATTTCTTTTGTGGTTGAATCTCAACCTCTTGAAATGCCGTACAAGAAAACAGCGACCTGGATTAGGTTACAATCACGGATTATGGATATAAGGACACACATCCATTATGAGTTATTTTGATCCCACCCTCATCATGTTTATGGTGTACATCGTAGCAATGGTACTTATCGGCTTATTTGCCTACCGTGCTACAAGCGACTTCTCTGATTATATTCTTGGTGGTCGTAGTTTAGGCAGTTTCGTTACTGCATTATCCGCAGGCGCATCAGACATGAGTGGTTGGTTACTCATGGGCTTACCAGGAGCGATTTATCTTTCTGGTTTATCTGAAGCGTGGATTGCAATTGGTCTAATTATCGGTGCTTGGCTTAACTGGTTACTGGTTGCTGGTCGATTACGCGTTCATACTGAAATCCAAAATAATGCACTCACTCTGCCCGACTATTTTACAAGTCGATTTGATGACAAGAAAAAGATTCTTCGTATTTTCTCTGCCGTTATTATCTTGGTTTTCTTCGCAATTTACTGTGCCTCAGGTATGGTAGCTGGCGCTCGTTTATTTGAAAATTTATTTGGTATGTCATATACCACTGCAATCTGGTTAAGCGCTATTGCAACAATCAGTTATGTTTGTATTGGTGGATTTTTGGCAATTAGCTGGACTGATACTTTCCAAGCTGGCTTAATGATTTTTGCCCTTTTGCTCACCCCAATCGTAACTTACCTTGCAATTGGCGACACAACTCAGTTTGTAACGCTTATTGAAACTGCTCGACCACATGCATTTAACATTGTTTCAGATTTAAGTGTGGTGGCCGTTTTATCTTCAATGGCTTGGGGTTTAGGCTATTTTGGCCAACCGCATATTCTTGTACGTTTCATGGCTGCTGACTCTGTAAAATCAATTCCTGCTGCGCGCCGTATTGGCATGACTTGGATGATTTTATGTTTAGTTGGTGCAGTCGGTGCCGGTTTCTTTGGTATTGCGTATTTCCAGCAACATCCTGAACTTGCAGGTGTTGTAAGTAAAAACCCTGAAACTGTATTTATGGAATTGACTAAAATTTTATTCAATCCATGGATTGTCGGTATCATCCTAGCTGCTATTTTAGCTGCGGTTATGAGTACATTAAGCTGTCAACTGTTGGTATGTTCAAGTGCGCTAACTGAAGATTTGTACAAAGGCTTCATCCGTAAAAATGCTTCTCAAAAAGAGCTTGTATGGGTTGGCCGTATCATGGTACTTGCAATTGCTGTGCTGGCAATTGTGCTTGCTGGTAACCCTGACAGTAAAGTTCTTGGTCTTGTTGCTTATGCTTGGGCTGGTTTTGGTGCCGCATTTGGACCACTCATCATCTTGTCATTGTTCTGGAAACGTATGACTTTAGAAGGTGCTTTAGCAGGTATGATCGTAGGTGCAGTTGTTGTAATTGGTTGGAAAAATCTTTTCGCAAGCACTGGTGTTTACGAAATTATTCCTGGCTTTATCTGTGCATTTATCAGCATCATCGTAGTGAGCTTGATTAGCAAAACTCCAAATACTGATGTAACTGATCGCTTCGAACAAGCTGATAAACTCTATAAAGAAAGTGTATAAAAATGAATAAAATAAAAAGGGGCTCTGGCCCCTTTTTATTTATTTTTAGTTTTGATTTTAATTTTTGAACTATCTTTTACAACTTGCATCACAGGGTAGCTACGCGTTTCTTTCACACCTGGTAATTGCCATAGTACCTGTCCAGCAATACGTCTAAACTCTTCCATACTGCCACTTCGTAATTTAATTAAAAAATCAAATCCGCCACTAACCATATGGCATTCAACGATCTCTGGATAATGCACTACTGCGTCAATAAACTCATCTAAAACATTGGGTGTTGTTTTATCGAGTAACACTTCAACAAAAACCAAAAAATTTGCATTTAACTTAACTGGATTTAATTTAGCTTCATAACCCAAGATAAATTCATCCTTCGTCAGCTTCTGCACCCGGGCCATAACCGCAGTTGGAGATAGGTTTACAAGCTCAGCCAATCTACTGTTAGAAATACGCCCATCTGTTTGAAGAATATCCAAAATTTTTAAATCTGTACGATCAAGGCTTAATAAGGGGCCATTCATCTGAATTTTCCTCTAAAAAATGGGCAAAATATAGTGAGTTATTCGGTGTTTCTTCTGTAATGATAAATTATCTAAACCTCTCTACTCAAGATGAGTTTACGAGAGCTGGTTGGCGGAAATAGATATGAACACAATGGATACTTTTCATCAAATGGATAAATCTCACCAAGGCTATATCACCGAATTCAACGATAAAAGTGAGTTTGAACAACGCATTAATACAGCTTGGCGTCGTGCCGAACCTGAAGCTGTAGAAGAGCTATTACAAGCTGCTGCGGTATCTGATGATTTAGATCATAAAATTTATGATCTTGCATTTAACCTTGCCCATAATTTACGTGAACGTAAGACCTCTTCGGGTAAAGCGGGTATTGTTCAAGGGTTATTACAAGAGTTCTCTCTGTCTTCACAAGAAGGCGTGGCTTTGATGTGTCTTGCTGAAGCTTTGCTTCGTATACCAGACACAGCAACACGTGATTTGCTCATTCGCGATAAAATCAATCAAGGTAACTGGAAAGAACACGTTGGCCAAAGTAGCTTAATGTTTGTAAATGCTGCAGCATGGGGCCTCATGTTAACCGGTAAGCTTATGGAGACACCAAAGCAAACCAGTCTTTCAAGTGTACTTACTGGCCTTTTAGCCCGTAGTGGTCGTGGCATTATTCGTAAAGCAGTTGATGTAGCAATGCGTATGATGGGTGAACAGTTTGTAACTGGTGAAACCATCGAAGAAGCTGTCGACCACGCAAAAGTACTTGAAGATAAAGGTTTCCGCTATTCTTATGACATGTTAGGTGAAGCTGCCTTAACCAAACATGATGCTGAACGCTACTTTAACGATTACACACAAGCCATTCATGCAATTGGTAAAGCGTCTAATGGTAAAGGCGTTTATGATGGCCCTGGTATCTCAATTAAGCTTTCTGCTTTACATCCACGTTACCAACGTGCGCAAATTGAACGTGTTCACAAAGAACTCTACGGCAAAGTATTTGAGCTCGCTCGTTTAGCTAAACAGTACAACATTGGTTTAAATATCGATGCAGAAGAATCTGAACGTTTAGAAATTTCTCTTGAGTTACTTGAGCGTCTTTGTTTTGAGCCAGAACTTGAGAACTGGAAAGGTATTGGATTCGTTATTCAAGCTTACCAAAAACGCTGTTTCTTCGTAGTTGATTATATTATTGATCTTGCTAAACGCAGCCAAAAGCGTCTCATGATTCGCCTTGTAAAAGGTGCATATTGGGATAGCGAAATCAAGAAAGCGCAAATCGAAGGTATGGATGACTACCCTGTCTTCACACGTAAAGTGCATACAGATCTGTCTTATATTGCTTGTGCTAAAAAATTACTTGCAGCGCCTGAGTTCATCTATCCACAATTTGCGACTCACAATGCTCAAACACTAGCAACAATTTATCATTTAGCTGATCCAAGCAAGTATTATGCTGGTCAATATGAATTCCAATGCTTACATGGCATGGGTGAACCACTTTATGAACAAGTTGTTGGTCCACGTGAACAAAATAAATTAGGCGTGCCATGCCGTATTTATGCTCCGGTTGGTAACCACGAAACATTGTTAGCTTATTTAGTCCGTCGTTTACTTGAAAATGGTGCGAATACTTCATTTGTTAACCGTATTGCCGATAAAACACTTAAAGTTGAAGATCTTATCCAGTCTCCAATTTATGATATTCGTAATGCAGCTAAGCTTGAAGGTTCAGTTGGTTTAAAACATCCATCAATTCCACTACCTTTAGATATGTACGGAACGCTTCGTAAAAACTCTAAAGGTTATGACTTAGCAAATGACACCCCACTTGCAGCTTTAGATAGCACAGCTCAACAGTTACGTAACCGTATTTGGCAGAGCCATCCATTATTAGGAAATAGCGATTTATCGAAACAAGGTCATTCTATTGCAATTACAAACCCAGCACAAAATGATGAAATTGTTGGTTATGTACAAGAAGCTGATCTTAATGATGTAGAAATTGCACTTAATGCAGCTGAACAAATACAAATTGAGTGGGCAAATACACCTAAAGATCAACGCGCTCAATATTTAAAACGTGCAGCTGACCTTATGGAAAGCCGTATCCAAGAGTTAATGGTATTACTTTGCCGTGAAAGTGGTAAAACTTATGCGAATGCCATTGCAGAAGTTCGTGAGGCTGTAGATTTCTTACGTTACTATGCAACTCAGGTTGAAAATCTTCCTAACAATACAACCATTCAGCCACTTGGTACTGTACTTTGTATTAGCCCTTGGAACTTCCCTCTTGCGATTTTCTCTGGTCAAATTGCTGCAGCACTAGTTAGTGGTAACTGCGTTATTGCAAAACCTGCCGAGCAAACACCTTTAATCGCAGCTCAAGCAGTGCAAATTTTATGGGAAGCGGGTATTCCACATGGTGCTGTACAGTTATTACCAGGTCGTGGTGAAACAGTAGGTGCTCAGCTTAGCCAAGATCGACGCATTGATGGCATCATGTTTACCGGTTCAACTGAGGTTGCAAAAATTTTGCAGAAGACAGTTGCAAAACGTTTAGCTGCTAATGGTCAATCTATTCCTCTCATTGCAGAAACTGGTGGCCAGAATGCAATGATTGTGGACTCATCTGCATTAACTGAACAAGTTGTACTTGATGTTGTAAGTTCTGCATTTGATAGCGCAGGTCAACGTTGCTCTGCTTTACGTATTTTATGTGTACAAGAAGATAGTGCTGCAACCGTTATTAAAATGCTTAAAGGTGCAATGCAACAGTTAATTGTAGGCAACCCTGCTATTTTAAAAACTGACATTGGTCCAGTTATTGATGACGAAGCAAAACAGACGATTGACCAGCACATCCAAAAAATGAAGTCTAAGGGCTATCCAGTACATCAATTGATGTTTGGAGCGACAAGCCAAACTGAATTAGATAAAGGAACTTTTGTTGTACCAACAGCAATTGAGTTACCTAACCTCGATGACTTACAGCGTGAGGTTTTTGGTCCGGTTTTACATATCATTACCTATAAGTATGGTGAGCTTGAACAACTCATCTCACGCATTAATGCTAAAGGTTATGGCTTAACAATGGGTCTACATACTCGTATTGATGAAACCATCCAAACCGTAATTCAACATGCTGAAGTTGGTAACCTTTATATCAACCGTAATATTGTTGGGGCCGTTGTTGGCGTTCAACCATTCGGTGGTGAAGGTTTATCTGGTACAGGTCCTAAAGCGGGTGGCCCTCTTTACATGTATCGCTTAATGCAGGATTGTTCAAATAAAGTATTAGCAACTCCATTTGCGGTAAAAAATGAGCAAACCATTTTTGAAGGCTTTAACCGTGAGGTTTATCAAAGCTTACAAAACTGGGCGAAACAACATTTACCACAAGCAAGTCGTGAAATTGAACCATTTGGTGTAGGCAAGTTTTATGAGTTACAAGGCCCTACTGGGGAAAGTAACCAATATATTATTTTGCCGCGTCACCGTGTGCTTTCAATTGCCGACAATGAACAAAATCAATTACATCAATTGCTCGCAATTTTTGCAGTGGGTAGCCAAGCTGCTGTAATGCCAAATAGTCCATTGTTGGCAAAACATAAACAAACGTTGCCAAAAGATGTTCTTGATGCGATTACTACAGTTAAAAACATCACATCAGATAATTTTGATGCTGTTTTACACCATGGTAGTCGTGAAGAGGTTCTTTCTTTACAGCAAGAAATTGCTAGCCGCTCTGGCGCAATTGTTGGCATTACACATGTTGAATCAAACGAGTCGGTTACACTTGAACGTTTAGTGATTGAACGTGCAATTAGTGTGAATACAGCTGCTGCTGGTGGCAATGCAAGCTTAATGACTATGTCTGACTAACACATAAATTTATCTAAAAAGCCCAAATTTCAGTATTTGGGCTTTTTTGTTTAATCGAGTAATCTCTTTTTAAATATATAAATGTTATCGATTAGCGAATTTCATAATGATCTTTTTAGAACCAGAACAATATCAACAAAATTGTGTTCATCTTTTCAACTCATATAAAAAGAATATCTCCTCCCTTTTACCATTTGCCAAAATTGAACATATTGGTTCGTCTGCAATCCCAAATGCGATTTCAAAAGGTGATTTAGACATTTATATTGAAGTGATGTCTGATCAATTTGAATTCGCAATAGAACAATTAAAAACACTTAATTTTATAGAAAAACAAAATACCCTTAGGACACATGAGCTTTGCATGCTTGAATCAATGAACGATGATGAAGTTGCATTTCAAATTGTAGTAGCCGATTCAGTATTTACGTTTTTCTTAACATTTAGAAATAAGCTTATAGATTCACCGCTGTTGGTGCATGAATATAATCAATTAAAATTACAGTGTAGCCATTTAGATCCCGATCAATATAGAGCAATAAAATCAGATTTTATTAACCGCGTCTTAAATCATCTCTAATTTAAGTACCCTATTTCTTTATGAATATCTGACTAAAATTGGCTCCTGCAAGCTCGATTTTTTTGATACCATTCACTATTTGATTCTGTCTAAATTTTCTTTGTCTATGACCTCTTCTTATCGTCAACAACTTCAAGCTAAAATTGATCGCATTACTACTCAATTTTCTGAATTTACACCGCCTACATTAGAAGTGTTTGAATCACCTGAACAACATTTCCGTATGCGTGCTGAATTTCGGATCTGGCATACAGAAAATGATATGTTCTATGCCATGTTTGAACGCAATGATGAAGACAAGCAAAAAACAGTTGTCCGCATAGATGATTTTCCTATTGCAGACAAAAGCATTAACGATTTAATGCCTCGCCTTTTAGCAGAACTCAAAGCTGAGCCTTTACTTTCACAGCGTTTATTTGAAGTTGATTTTCTCGCAACACTTAGTGGAGAAATGCTAGTTACCCTGATTTATCACCGTAAGCTTAATCAGGAGTGGGAACAAGCAGCTAAAGCACTTGCTGAAAAACTAAATATTAAAATTATGGGCCGTAGCCGAGGTCAGAAAGTTGTTATTGGCGATGACTTTGTTGTAGAAGAATTTGAACTTTTAAACCGTACATTCAAATACAAACAAATTGAAAGCAGTTTTACTCAGCCGAATGCTCAAGTTTGCAAAAAAATGCTGCAATGGGCATGTGATGCAGCCGAGGGTTCGAAAAAGTATTTACTAGAACTTTATTGTGGTAACGGTAACTTTACCCTTCCATTATCACTAAAATTCGAATGCGTACTTGCTACCGAACTTGCTAAATCATCAGTTTATGCGGCTCAATGGAATATTGAACAAAACCAGATCGATAATATTCAGGTAGCACGCCTATCAGCTGAAGAGTTTACTCAAGCTTATCAAGGTGAGCGTGAGTTCCGTCGTCTGCAAGAAGCAAATATTGATATTCGAAGTTATAACTTTGATACCGTATTTGTAGACCCTCCGCGTGCAGGAATTGATGATGAAACTTTAAAACTTTTACAAGGTTTTGAGCGTATCATCTACATTTCATGTAATCCCGACACTTTATATGAAAATTTAAAAACGCTGACAAAAACTCATCGAGTGACTAAGTTTGCTTTATTTGATCAGTTCCCTTATACACATCATGTTGAGTCAGGTGTATTACTTGAGAAGATTTAAACAAAATTTTTCAATGTAACACTATTTTATAAGGAGATTAAATATCTCCTTATTTTTCAACACCTTTTAATTAAGTATTTAAATTTAAAAAAAATATCAAGTCATCTATTCGTCATAATTTCGTTTAACTCAACCATTACTATCGAAAATTCTCTAGTTCAACTGGTGGATTTATCACTTATAGAGACTTGTATTTTAATTTAATTTGGCTATATTTCGATCTATGTTAGGTTGTATATGAAGGCTCTATGAGTTTTTGGCAAAAGCTGTTCTTAGCAGATCAACAGCATAACGAGCATAAGAATCAAACTGCTTGTGTTGAAAATGACTGCTCATGTAAAACTAATGAACAACTTCTAAGTGCGCTTGCACAAGCAACAGATGAAGATGTCATTATGGGAATAAAAAAAGTTCTTATTTCCCGTGGGTATAGCCGTAAAGAGTTAAATGAACTCATTCAAAAACCATCTATTCATTAATTATAAAGCCAGTCATGTCCTGGCTTTTTTGTATTTTATTTGACTTCACAATTTGTGTGGCTGACTAAACCAATAATAGGTCCCATATAAAATTTTCTATCATTACGGTTATTCTTAGGCAAATACAAACTAGAGATAGAACCGTCAAGGTACAGAGCTTGCTCGACTTCAAGATTTTTTTGGAAGAACTGAGCAAAACTATAGAAATTCACTCTATTTTTAGATATCACAAAATACAATTTATTATTTTTTATACCTACCCCATTACGTATTTTCTTTGAATCGCTATTTGCTAGAAATAAGGGATTTATTTTGCCATTAATCAGCAACATAGGGCCAGATTGAGTTGCATATTCGGGTTGAAAAGCTTTTGCTTTATATTGTTCAGTTGTCAGTATAATAGCTTGTTTGTCATTCCATGCTAGAACTCCATTAGGCTGCAAAAAGAAGTTACCCCATCCATTATCTTCATTTAAAGGTTGGCTCTCTCGCCCATTTTCAATATATAGCCCAACTGGAGAGAAGCCAGAATGAAACATACCTGCATTCATTGCAAAAGTAAGCTGTTCGCATGATTTGAGTTGGCCTTGAATATTGTCGAAGCTTTTATAATATTGACTCGTTTTTGGATTTTGCAAAAATAAGCGCAATTGATTTAAATTTGAAATTTCAATGACTTCAAATTGATCATCGGTAGCATTTTGCATTTGGCTATACTCTTCTGCTAAAGCAGATTGCCCAAAGACCATAAAATTAATAATACACAGCATGAGTATTTTCATTAATGGCAAACCTCATATGTCATTTTCTGTTCATAGCAATACTTTATTAAATAAAATGCTTTGATGTGATATATACCCGAAAGGCGCTTATTCCACCTAAACAATACACTAGAGCACAACTATATTCGTTATAATAGTGAACAGCTTTTAATAAAAGTGATCAAAACTTTATTGGATCAGCGTGAAAATGCAACAAACAAATAAACGCTACCCTTTAGGGGCTCATCTTATTGTAAAACATCTCGGCTATAGCCATCATGGTATTTACTCTGGGAGAGGTCGAGTTATTCATTATTCAGGCCTAGCACATTTCATCAAAAAACGACCCATTGAAATTACTTCATTAGATGCCTTTTCTCATGGCAAAAAAATTCATGTGCGTTCTTATGATGCGCCACGCTACAAAGGAAAAGTGGTTGTTCGACGTATGCGCTCACGCATGCACGAAAACCATTATCATTTGATCATTAATAATTGTGAACATTTATGCAGTTGGGCCATCACTGGTATTGAAACTAGTACTCAAGTTGAGCGTATGATGCATCGCTTAACCACCATTGGTTACGTAAGTTCGATCATGAGTTATATGAATGGCATGATGCTGACCGTAGCAACCACCTGCTTTGCTCTTGTTCTTTATATTAAAAAGAAATTACGTGATCAGGCAAAAATGAAAGTGCCAACTTATCAATTTTTAAGAGAAAAAGCCGAAAAAAGAAATGTAGATCCTTCTCAACCCTTAGTTTTTATAGAACCCGATAAAAAAGAACCAATCTAATTAAAAAAGTCCTCATCATTGAGGACTTTTTAGAAAACTTACAACTTATTTTTTAGCTGCACTAGCTGCCGTTGCTTCAGTCGTAATGTTTACAGTGATTTTATCACCTACATTAGGCACATAGTTGCCTAGACCGAAATCAGAACGATTGAATGAAGTTGTCGCATTGAAACCAATCGCTGGAACTTTTGCCATTGGGTGTTCACCCTGTTTGTTTAAAACAGCATCAAGTACAACTGGCTTAGTGACACCTTTAACAGTTAGGTCACCAGTAATTTTGAAGTGTTTTTTATCTTTAGTTTCTACTTTCGTACTTTTGAAAGTGATATTTGGATATTTAGCTGCATTAAACCAAGCTTCTTGTTGGAATTCTTTATCTAAAGCAGGCACGTTTGTATTTACACTGCTTAAAGGAATTGTCACATTTACAGAAGAATTTGCTGGTTTAGCATTATCAACTTTAATTACACCTTGGATGTCCGAGAAGTTAGCGCTTGGGGTTGAAAAACCAAAGTGATTCCATGAGAAAACAGTCGCTGTATGTGTTGGGTCAATTTTATAATCCACTGGTGCAGCTAAAGTAACTGTACTTGCCAACGCTGCTGCTAAACCGAAGCTTAATGTTTTAAGATGCATTTTTCGTATCCTTTATTGATATAGTCGTTAGTGTATACATCAAGTAATTTAATTCACTATTCTTTATAAAACGATATGTTTCATCCATGCAACAATAAAAGCGTTACAGTTGTTATTCAAAACCCATATTATAAAGTATAGATATTTTTCTATCCGAAACCTTCAGATTTATTGGTTTTTACTTCGATTTTATTGATAAATAACAAGGTAAAACATGGCTAACACTGTTCAAGCCCAAAGCACTTCTACTCCGTACCGAGTAACACTTACCGATCCGTCAGGTCATCAATGGTTTGCAGACGAACCAACTGATAAAGGTGGACAAGATACAGCTCCAAATCCAGTTCAGCTTTTACTATCAGCTTTAGGCGCGTGCACTACAATTACACTAGAAATGTATGCAAATCACAAAGGAATTAAGCTTGAGCATGTACAAGTCGATTTAGCTTTAAATCCAAATGGTGATCCGGAAGCTGGTCAAAATAACATTGAACGTAAAATTACGCTAAAGGGTGAATTTACTGAAGATCAACATAAACGACTTTTAAAAGTTGCTGAAAGCTGCCCAATTCATAAGCTTTTAACTTCTAATATTTCAATTCAAACTGAGCTTAATATTTAAAAAATTTATAAAAAAAGCGCCCCAATCAGAGCGCTTTTTTTATACTACTTAATTAGATTAAGCAGTCAATTCTTTTACTGCAGCTACTACAGCTTCAGTTGTAATACCAAAGAATTGGAACAAGTCTTTCGCTGGTGCTGACTCACCATAAGTTGACATACCAATTACTTTGCCATCAAGACCAACAAACTTCCACCAGTAGTCAACATGAGCTGCTTCAACCGCAACACGTGCACGGATATGAGCTGGCAATACAGCTTCACGGTATGCAGCATCTTGTTTCATGAACTCTTCAGCACATGGCATTGAAACAACTCGAACACCTTCAAGCTGAGCATAAGCTTCCATTGCTAAAGAAACTTCAGAACCAGTAGCAATAATAATTGCTTTCAACTCGCCTTTCTCTTGAGCAAGAACATAACCACCTTTTGCTGCATTCTGAATTTGTTCTTCAGTACGCGTTTGGAATGGCAAGTTTTGACGAGAGAAAATAAGTGCTGTAGGGCCATCTTTACGCTCTAAAGCAGATTTCCATGCAATTGCTGTTTCAACAGTATCAGCAGGACGCCAAGTATTTAAGTTTGGTGTACCACGTAAAGAAGCAATTTGTTCAATTGGTTGGTGTGTTGGACCATCTTCACCTAAACCAATTGAGTCATGTGTATAAACATGAATTACACGTTGTTTCATCAATGCAGACATACGCACTGCGTTACGTGCATATTCCATAAACATTAAGAATGTTGCCACGTAAGGAATGAAACCGCCATGTAATGCAACACCATTTGCAATTGCAGTCATACCAAACTCACGTACACCATAGTAAACGTAGTTACCCGCTGGGTTTTCTTGAACACCTTGGCAACCTTTCCAAAGTGTTAAGTTAGAACCAGCCAAGTCCGCAGAACCACCTAATAATTCAGGTAATAAAGGACCAAATGCTTGTAATGTGTTTTGACTTGCTTTACGAGTTGCTACAGTTTCAGCTTTAGCATTTGTCTCACGAATAAACGCATCTGCTTGAGCTGAAAACTCTGCTGGTAAATCACCGTTAATACGACGAAGTAACTCAGCTGCTTCTGTAGGATATTTTGCTTGGTATTGAGCAAATACTTCATTCCAAGCTGCTTCAGCTTCATTACCTTTTGCTTTAGCATCCCATGCAGCATATACATCAGCAGGAATAACAAATGCTTCTTCAGTCCAACCTAAAGCTTCACGAGTTAAGGTAATTTCATCTTTACCTAATGGCGCACCGTGACAATCTTCTTTGCCTTGTTTGTTTGGAGAACCTAAACCAATAATTGTTTTACAAATAATAATCGTTGGTTTTTGAGTTTCAGCTTTAGCTTCAACTGTTGCTTGACGAATAGCATCAGCATCATGGCCATCTACACGAAGAACTTGCCAGCCATAAGCTTTAAAACGCTCTTCAGTATCATCACTAAACCAGCCTTCTACTTCACCATCAATCGAAATGCCGTTGTCATCATAATAAGCAATCAATTTACCAAGCTGTAAAGTACCTGCCAATGAACATACTTCGTGAGAAATACCTTCCATCAAACAGCCGTCACCCAAGAAACAATAAGTGAAGTGATCAACTACTTTTAAATCATCTTTATTGAATTGAGCAGCTAAAGTTTTTTCAGCCAATGCAAAACCAACGGCGTTTGCAATACCTTGACCTAAAGGACCAGTCGTTGTTTCAATCCCTGGTGCATAACCATATTCAGGGTGACCAGGAGTTTTTGAATGCAATTGACGGAATTGTTTTAAATCTTCAATTGAAAGATCATAACCTGTTAAATGAAGCAAAGCATATTGCAACATTGAACCATGACCATTTGACAAAACAAAACGGTCACGGTTTGCCCATTGTGGATTAGTTGGGTTGTGATTTAAAAACTCGCGCCAGACGACATCAGCAATATCTGCCATCCCCATTGGAGCACCTGGATGCCCTGAGTTTGCCTGTTGCACAGCATCCATTGCCAATACACGAATTGCGTTTGCAATACGACGTTCGTTTAAAGGGGTCGTCATAGATCAGAATCCAATTTTAATAGATTGATGAAAAGAAGATGATGAATAACCATTCAATGCCGCTATATTGTCTTAAAAAAACGCCTAGGGGTAAACCCCAACACGGTATATTTCTTTATTTTTAACCTTTTCTTGGTTACTCAAAAAACATTTAGATTCTTAAGCTGTGTAAAACAATACTATTTACGGGTACTTCTATCCTCAACAATTGTAGAGATATCCCGCTTTGATCAACATATAAAGTTATATTTATTCTCTTTAATTATAGTCTTTCGCTTCATAGTCTAAAATTTTTGGTTAATATTTAACAAAATCAAATGTTTAAAATTTAGACATTTTTTTAAATTTTTTATATAAAAATAATTAATTTTCATCTAGCTATATCAATTTCCCTGATACACTTATCAATTAAAACATAGTAGAAATGAAAGAAATTCATGCTTTTTAGTCAGTATGAACTGGTCCTCAAGCTCAAGTCGATGTAACATATTATGTCTTTTTGAAATAACCAAGATAGGACTTTCATGCGCGAGTACGCTGTTTTTACCTCGGAATCTGTAAGCGAAGGTCATCCCGATAAAATGGCCGACCAAATTAGCGACGCTATTTTGGATGCAATCTTAAAAGAAGACCCATACGCACGTGTTGCTTGTGAAACACTGGTAAAAACAGGCGCTGTTGTACTTGCAGGTGAAATCACAACAACTGCGAATATTGATGTAGAAGCTGTAGTTCGCCAAACTGTTAACGGTATCGGTTATCACCATTCAGATCTAGGCTTTGATGGATCAACTTGTGCCGTAATCAACATGATTGGTAAACAATCACCTGAGATTGCACAAGGTGTGGATCGCCAAAAACCTGAAGATCAAGGTGCTGGTGACCAAGGTTTAATGTTTGGTTATGCAAGTCGTGAAACTGATGTGCTTATGCCAGCTCCTATTTCTTATGCTCACCGTTTAATGGAGCGTCAAGCTGAGCTTCGTCGTTCAGGTGCATTACCATGGTTACGTCCTGATGCAAAAAGTCAGGTTACTTTTGCGTATGAAAATGGCAAGCCTGTACGTTTAGACGCAGTAGTACTTTCTACTCAACATGATCCTGAAATTACTCAAACTCAGCTTAAAGAAGCTGTAATTGAAGAAATTATCAAACCGATCATCCCTGCTGAAATGTTCCATGCAGCCACTAAATTCCATATTAACCCGACTGGTATGTTTGTTATCGGTGGCCCTGTAGGCGACTGTGGTTTAACAGGTCGTAAAATCATTGTTGATACTTATGGTGGTATGGCTCGTCACGGCGGGGGTGCATTCTCTGGTAAAGATCCATCTAAAGTAGACCGTTCAGCTGCATACGCTGGTCGTTATGTTGCTAAAAATATTGTTGCGGCTGGACTTGCTGACAAATGTGAAATTCAGGTGAGTTATGCAATTGGTGTTGCAGAACCAACTTCTATTTCAATCAATACTTTTGGTACTGCAAAAGTTTCTGATGAGTTAATTATCCAATTAGTACGTGAGCATTTTGATTTACGTCCATTTGGTATTACTCGTATGCTTAACTTGATTCAACCAATGTATAAACAGACAGCTGCTTACGGTCATTTTGGTCGTGAAGGTTCAGATTCTGCATTCACATGGGAAAAAACTGACAAAGTTGAAGTACTTAAAGATGCGGCGGGCCTTTAAGCCCTATATATTAAAAGCCCGCTTAATGCGGGCTTTTTTTATTATTTTTTATATTTTGTTAAAATTAAGCAATAAACTTTCCAACACACATTATTTAAAAGTATGTAGCAAATTAAGCACTACTACTGTTTCGTAGTTTTATCACCTTCATTTAGTACATCTAATAAAGTCGATTGAGTAGGTGTATCCTGATGATTTTGAATATAAATATGGACAACTTTGAATACAACAACTACTGCCAAACAAGCCATCACACAAAACATCCATAACCCATAAGGACTACGAATATGATGTGAACCACAATATGGACATGATTTGTCAGTTGATGCCACAACTTTGTCACAACACGCACAATGATATTGATATAGCATAGGTAACCCTCCTTCCCTCACTTCAACCGTTGTTGTTTTAATAGGTTTGCTACAATTTTTAATTTATACATCCTTTATATTTATCCTATGTGAAATGAAAAGAGAATTCAATCTGAATGAACAATGCGTTCATTTTTAAAAAATTTAGTTTATACAAGGAGATAAATTAAATATTATTTTTTCTGTACTATTTTTCTTATTTTGATATTTTGCTGAATTTGTTAAAATACATGAATAATTCATTTTCTAGGCCAATCCATGTCACACACCCAGCTCATTAATAAAGGTGGCTTTCGTGAAAGAGCCAATAGAAGCCGGAAGTATCAACAATCTGAAAACAAGCAGACAGCTCTACCTTCAAATAAGTATCAACCTCAGACGAAGTCAGAAGAAAATCCAACTGTAATAGCTCAAGATGGAATAGATAATGCTGATTGTTCAAATTAATAATCGATAGAATATTAAAAAAGGCCTAATCATTTAAGATTTAGGCCTTTTATTTTTTATATAAGGAATTAATCAATCCTTATTTTTATGTTCAATTTTCTTATGGTCTGGGGTAACTTCTCTCGCTTCGCCATCGATAATGCTGGAGTCACCACGGTATTGATTGCCACCTTGTGAGTTCTGCATATCCTGCATTTGACGCATTAAATCAGCAAATGGGTTTTGACCAGCACCTGCTCCGCCCATGCCACCCATCATTTTTTCCATCATTGCTTGCTGACGCTTTGCAAGTGTTCTCATTGCGATATTACGAAACGCAGTTTGCACGCCTGGAATTAGAATTAAAAGCGCTAACACATCAGATACCAGACCAGGCACCATCAATAAAAAACCTGCAAAAGCATATGCTAGTTTTTTAGTTACTGTCGGATCACTGCCTAATTGCCCGGTCATCTGCATTTGTTGTAATTGCGGCATAATACCAGCCGTACTTTTGCGAATAAGCGTAAGACCAATAAAGAAAGCAATAATGAACCAGAAAAACACATACCATCCACTGATGAACTGTGCTACGCCAATCCATACGGCAATTTCAACAATCGCGCCCAGAACCACAATAAGAAGTAAATTCATGTAAAACTTTATCTATCTCAAAAAGAAAATTCATAGCAGTTTTAGCTATCTAATCCATGAACCATTTTCAGTTGAAAATACGGATTAAAGAGCTTGTAGTGAAGCTTAGGCAATGTTTTCTTTTAACCTAAAAACATGGCTAAACCCAAATGCTGCAATACTATCAATAAGACTGATTTAAATTAATAAAATAGCCATACTTTATTATTAATGAGTGCTATAACAACTTTATCAAGTGTTTTTTCTACAAGATTGCAATTTTTTCATAAATTGAGCTCTTTTATTATATGAAATAAGTGTTTTTACATGAAAAGAGATTAGAACTATTAGGTATTTTATAAATCCATGCTATGACTCAGTTCAAATTTTCTTACTTTGAACTGAGCCGTTGTCTACCCAAAAATTCAATAATTTACCCATCCACTGGTTCAAATGGTGTATTTAAAATTAGCTGATAAAATGCAGCATCTAACCATTGTCCAAATTTAAAGCCTACCTGTTTAAAAGTACCTGCATGTGTGAAACCGAGTTTTTCGTGGAGCCCAATACTGGCTTGATTTGTCGCATCAATACAACCAATCAATACATGAATCTGAGCCTCTTGAGCCCGCTGAATTAACGCTTGCATTAAAACTTTACTTAAACCACAGCCCCGATGTTCATGATGAATATAGATACTATGCTCAACCGTATACTTATAAGCCGGAAAAGCTCTGAAAGCTCCCCAACTAGCAAATCCTAATAACTTACCTGACTCATCTACAGCCCCGATTACAGGAAAACTATTTCCGGTTTTTAACGAAAACCAAGTTTTCATTGAATCAAGCGAACGCGGTACATAGTCATACAATGCTGTAGAATTAACAATTGCCTCATTTAAAATCTCTAATATAGCTGCCGCATGTTCTGCTTCATTACAATCAATTAAACGAAAATTAGAATCGAGGGAATAGTTCATGAAGATTCCTTAAGAGCAGACACGAGTTGATTAGAGACGACTAAAATATAGCGAGCGACTTGTGATGAATTATTGCTATATATGACAGGTTGATCTAATTGCATAGCTAAGCAATCCCCTTCGCCCAATGCATAAGAGTTTTTGCCCAGTTGAATATCAATTTGCCCTTCAACTACCCAAAGTTGCTGTTGTACTACTTTAGAGCTTTCACTAATTTCATACGTAATTCGAGCATGAGGAGGGAATTCAATTTCAACAATTTGAAATGGTAGTTTTAAATTTGGTGGTGAGACAGTACGGCGAATATATCCAGTTTCCGGATCTTTCCATTCTGATTGTTGAGTACGCCGAACCATAGGTTGAGGTGATTGATTGTTTTGTGGAATATCAAATAGCTGAGTCAAAGGCACACCTAAACCATTTGCCAGCTTTTCAAGGACAACAGCTGTAGGACTCGCCTCACCTCTTTCAATTAATGAAATTGCAGAACGACTTACCTGACATCGAGTTGCAAGAACATCTAAGGTATATCCACGGGCTAGACGCAATTCACGTACTTGCTGCGCAATGCGTATATTTATATCTTCCATCTGCCGACAGACTTTAATTCCAAAATTATAGATAAGTATTCCACTAAAATAGAATTACATCAAATGATTTTAGAAAATATAATTTGGTTCAATAAAACCGAAAAATAACCATTCATCACAGCATTCTTTAAATTACTCATGCAGAACCGTTTTGGCTATGTAACAATACCCACTGAACTATTTATATAAGTCTTCACATGGCATTGATTATTGGTATTGACCCGGGTTCACGCTTAACAGGTTACGGAATCATTGAAAAAGATGGTAGTAAACTACGTTTTGTCGATGCTGGTACAATCCGAACAGAAACTCAAGAAATGCCAGAGCGCTTAAAGCGTATTTTCGCTGGCGTTGAGCGAATTGTGAAATTTCATGGCCCAACTGAAGCTGCGGTTGAACAAGTTTTTATGGCACAAAATCCGGACTCTGCTTTAAAACTAGGGCAAGCCCGAGGAGCTGCAATAGCCGCCTTAGTTAATTTAGATTTACAAGTTGCAGAATATACAGCCCGTCAAATAAAACAATCCGTAGTGGGTTATGGTGCTGCCGATAAAGAGCAAGTACAAATGATGGTCATGCGTTTACTCAACCTAACTATTAACCCTCAAGCCGATGCAGCCGATGCCCTTGCTGCTGCGATTTGCCATGCCCATGCTTCAGGAAGTATGAGTAAACTTTCTGTCTTGAATGCTTTAGGTGGTATGGCACGTGGACGCAGCCGTTCGAGTAGCCGTAGACGTTAAAGCTTTATTGATTATTTACTACTCGAGTAATTGCCTGATTCATTTCATAAGCTTGTAAACCACGTATTCCGTTTTTTGCCAGTTGGTCCCCTGCCTGAGCATGAAGAGTTACAATCTCATGTAATGCAATACCTTTGTGGAACTGGGCTTTTAAGCTTGCGATCATACCCGCTAATATGTCTCCCATGCCGCCAGTTCCCATACCAGCATTACCTTGGGTACAAATATATAACTTATTCTCTAAAATTAAGCTGCCCGCACCTTTCAGCACCCATTGAGCCGCATATTTTTGTTGCAACGCATAAATAGCAGCAATTCGGTCATTTTCAATTTTCGCTGTAGAACAATCCAATAAAGTAGCGGCTTCTCCGGGATGTGGAGTTGCATAAATATGTGCACCCAATTTTTTAGGTTGTTTGGCAAGAAACCATAGTGCATCTGCATCTAATACAACTTCCAAATGTGAGTCATGATTTAAATAATCGAACCACTGTTGATAGATTTGCTGTGCCCATTCATCACGCCCTAAGCCCATGCCAAAACATACTGCATCAACCTGAGATAAAATCTCTTTAATACTGTTTTCATCGAAATTATTAATGTCACGAAGCATAATATTAGGAGCTCTCGACAAAATAGCCTGATGATGGTTTCGGTGACAAACTACCGTAACTTTGCCTGCTCCTGCATGAAAGGCAGCTTCAGCAGCCATAATAACAGCCCCGCCCATTTGCTCATGACCACCTATCACCAAAACATGTCCATAACTTCCCTTATGACCAAAAGCCAAACGTTTAGGAAGTCTGATATGTGTTGGCGTCAAGTAAGCAAGAGGTTTCAGGTCTTGGTCTACTGGAATTAAATTAATTAAATGAATTTGCCCCGCATACTCTTTACCTTGGCCTGTAAATAATCCTGCTTTAAGCCCTAAAACAGTAAATGTATGATCAACCCTTACAGCACAAGGTAAGACTCGTCCTGTATTTGCATGTAAGCCACTTGGTATATCAATTGAAATTTTTAACCCAGCTTGCTCGTTAAACTGTTGAATAGAATGTTGCCAATAATCATTTAACTCTCGATTTAAACCAATCCCAAATAACGCATCAATATGACAATCAAATGTTCTGTGTACCTCAAAACCTTGATGTATTTGGACATGATTTGCCTTAGCAAAATGGGCAGCATGGTGTAAATCGGCTGACTCGCCCAATTCGGCCGCAAATATTTCAACATATAACCCTGCTTCCTTGAGATAACTTGCTATAAAGTAGCCATCACCAGCGTTATTACCTTGTCCACACCAAACAGCAATATTCTTAATATTTTGTTTTTGAAAAAGTACAATGAGTTGTTGAGTGATTGACCAAGCTGCTTGTTGCATTAAGCCTAATGATGAGTTTTGCGCAGCAAACCAACGTTGCTCCCATGCCTGGATATCTTGGCTATGGTAAACTACTGCCTGCATATTCTTATCCTCTTGCATTTTTCGGTTTTATGACATCTTCCAACACATCACGCATTGCAGTGCAACAAATTGATCCACATGAATTAAAAGCATGGATCAAAGCTCAAGCATTAGACTTGGGTTTTGCTGATTGTGTCATTGCAAAACCAGATGCTCAAGAGCAAATGCCACGTTTTTTAGAGTACCTTGAACGTGGTTATCATGCAGATATGACATACCTAGAAGAAAATTTGGAAAAGCGGGCTAATCCGACTCTATTAGTTCCCGGCACAAAAAGTATTATTTGCGTGCGTATGAATTATTTGGTGGAATCACCAAAGCCAAGATATGTACCTTTTGAACCCAACTCTGCGATTATCGCCCGTTATGCTCGTGGTCGTGATTACCATAAGGTGATGCGAGGCAGATTAAAAACATTAGCTACACGTATCCGTGAAAAAGTGGGAGATTTTGAATCTCGCCCTTTTGCAGACTCCGCGCCTATATTTGAGAAATCATTAGCTGAAAGTGCTGGAATGGGCTGGACAGGTAAACATACTTTGCTCATTCATAAAAAGTCAGGTTCTTTCTTTGTTTTAGGTGAACTATTTACATCACTCGACTTACCTTTTGATGAACCTGCAACATCTCACTGTGGTTCGTGTAGTGCGTGTATTGATATTTGCCCGACTCAAGCGATTGTCGAACCTTATATGTTAGATGCTAGACGCTGTATTGCTTATTTAACAATCGAATATAAGGGAATTATTGATGAAGAATTACGTGCAGGTATTGGTAACCGAATATTTGGTTGTGATGACTGTCAATTAATTTGCCCGTGGAATAGCTTTGCTAAGACAGCTTCTATTACTGACTTTAACCCTAGACATGGTTTAGATAATATTAGTCTGCTTGATATCTGGCAGTGGGATGAAGCTACTTTTTTAGCCAATACAGAAGGTAGTCCAATACGACGCACAGGTTATCAGTCATTTAAGCGCAATATTGCTATCGGTTTAGGCAATGCACCGTACTCAAAAGAAATTGTAGATCAGCTACACAAAGGCAAAAATTTACATGACGAAATCGTCAATGTGCATATTGATTGGGCAATTGAGCAGCAACTTAATCAACTTCAGCTATCAAATTAAAAAAATGATGTTTTTTGCCCTATAGCTTTAATACGAATTCTGTATGATTATGTACAGTGAATTAATGCCATCATCATGGATATGACAATGACTCTACGTAATGATTGGACTCGTGAAGAAATCCAAGCTCTATATGAACAACCTTTTTTGGATTTAGTTTTTAAGGCTCAGCAAGTACACCGTGAGCACTTCACTGCCAATACAATTCAGGTCAGCACCCTTTTATCGATTAAAACGGGTAAATGTCCTGAAGATTGCAAATATTGCTCTCAATCTGCACATTACGATTCAAAATTAGAAGCAGAAAAACGTATTGCTGTTGAAAAAGTAATTAGCGAAGCAAAAGCTGCAAAAGATTCAGGTTCATCTCGTTTTTGTATGGGTGCTGCTTGGCGTAACCCACATGAACGCGATATGCCATATGTTTTAGAAATGGTACGTGAAGTTAAAGCATTAGGTATGGAAACCTGTATGACATTAGGTATGCTTAACCAATCACAAGCAGAACGCCTAAAAGACGCTGGTTTAGATTATTACAACCATAACCTAGATACTTCTCGTGAGTACTATTCTCACATTATTAGCACACGTACTTTTGATGACCGTTTGAATACTTTGGATTATGTACGCCAAGCAGGTATGAAAGTATGTAGTGGTGGTATTGTTGGTTTGGGTGAAAGCCGTGAAGATCGAATCGGTTTATTACACGAGTTAGCAACCTTACCTATTCACCCAGAATCTGTGCCAATTAACATGCTTGTACCAATTGAAGGTACACCTCTAGCTGATGTTGAAAAACTAGATGTTATTGAATGGATCCGCACCATTGCGGTAGCACGTATTGTTATGCCGCATAGTTATATTCGTTTATCTGCTGGTCGTGAATCTTTAAGTGATTCAGATCAAGCTTTAGCATTTATGGCAGGTGCGAACTCACTGTTTTCGGGTGATAAATTGCTTACCACTCCAAATGCAGGTGAAGGTAAAGACCAAGCATTATTTAACAAACTTGGTTTAACTGCTGAAAAGCCAAAGCCAACTGTTTCTGATTTATCAGTAGATGCAATGAGTGCTTAACAGCACCAAGAATAAAAAAGCCCTGATCATTCAGGGCTTTTTTCATTCATACAGAAGTTACTAATATTCCATAAGTAGCATTCAGGAAAGTTCCAACTCGAATAATATCCCTACCTGCTGCATGTGTAACCGATAATTCTTGGCTCAATACATCAAACTGAAAAGATTCAAAAACATCTTGATGGTTTAAAAGCCATAGAATGGTATCTGAAATATTTTCATCTGCGATATAAGTCAAAGCTTTATAGTCTTTGCTCATGAATAACTCAAATAAAAAAAACCAAGCAAATTTTATCTGAGATATTCAAAGCTTAAAAGAAATTTCCTTAGGCCGCTTTAGGGTTCACTAATGAGTGACCTGACAATAAGCTATTTAACGCTTTAGGTGAAAACTCTAAAGAAAGTACATGGCTCTTTAAATTAATCGAGTGTCTACTAATCAATGGCAAAAGCCCTTCTTCAGTTTCTAAAACATACTCATCAACAATATTCAAAATACCTTCCAAATTCGTTGTGCTAGATGCTAAGTCATGACTAAAGACGTCATAAATTGTTTGTAAGTTAAACGTCGTGTTCTGTTCTGTAGGATGTTTAAGTAAATAGTCCTTTAAGAATAAGACTAATTTATGAGCAAAGAAAAAATAATTCGGTTTATAACTGTATTTCATGCTGTTCATGGAAACAAACTCCAGAAGATCTTTTATTGAATCACAACTAAAACACTAGGAATTAAACCTTAAAAAATTCTTAAAAAAATAATTATGTTTATATAAGATACACAAAATAAATTTATTAATAAAAACAACAAGTTAATCAAAAAATATATACATATTTCATAAAGAAAAACTTAACTCAATTAAATTCAATAACTTAAATTAAACTTATTATCAATTTATTTTAAATAAAATAAATTTATTATATTTTACCATATGGTATAAATTAAAATTATAAATCAATTATTCTTTAAAAAATAACCAAACAAAATACATAAAAATATAATGTAATTCTTGTTTTTTAATTTAAAGGTGCTATATTTCCATCGCGTTACTTGATCAGAATAAAAGCACTGAAAAGTAATTAATCTATATTTATAGGATATTTCGGGGAATTCATGAAAAAATTTATTTTTATAGCGGCAGCTTCACTTTTTAATATTACAACAGCACAAGCAGCTGATGGTACGATTACTATTAATGGCCTAGTAACTGATAATACTTGTACGATTGATACAGGTGATAAAAACCTTACAGTGAATTTACCAACAGTATCATCTCAATCTTTAAAAAATGTAGGGGATGTTGCTGGTCGTACACCTTTTCAAATTAATCTAACAAATTGTGCTTCTGCTGGAAAAGTTGCGACTTATTTTGAACCAGGAGCAACGGTTGATTTTAATACTGGACGTTTATTAAACCAAGCCACTTCTGGTGCAGCTGCTAATGTCAATATTCAACTATTAGGAAGCAATAACGCAGTAATTCCTGTACTTGCTAAAGGGGCTTCCGGTGCACAAGATAACTCTCAATGGGTAAATGTTTCTGCTGGTGGTAATGCGGATCTTAATTATTATGCTGAATATTATGCGACTGGTGTATCTACTGCGGGTAATGTAACTTCGCAAGTAAAATACACGATTATTTATCAATAATTTAAAGCCAGCTTCTATTATTAAATAGAAGCTCTATTTCATCTATTATTTATTATTGAGAATATGACTCATGCTTTTTCGTGGTCGTAAATTTTTTTGGGGAATGGCTTGCCTTCAAGCAGTACTTGCTAGTATAGGACATGCTGAAATAATACTGCATGGTACACGCGTAATATATCCATCGGATGCTCGAGAAGTCAGCTTACAACTAAGCAACAATGGTACAACACCCTCACTTGTTCAAGCTTGGATTGATGATGGAAATTCAAAATCGACTCCCGATGAGTCGAATGTACCCTTTATTATTACACCTCCTATTTCAAGAGTCGAACCCACTAAAGGCCAAACCTTACGAATTACTGCACTACCAAGTGCTTCTCAATTAAATCAAAATAAAGAAAGTATTTTTTGGCTTAACGTATTAGATATTCCACCAAAACCAGAAGGGAAAAAACAAGTAAATAATGAACCACTACCTAATAATTTTCTTCAATTAGCGATTCGATCACGAATTAAATTCTTTTATCGGCCAGCAAATTTAAAAGAAAATATTGATACATTTAGTGAAAAAATTCAGTGGGTAAAAAATGGGGAAACATTGCTTATTAAGAACCCTACTCCCTTCTACATTACAATGAGTTCAATTTTTCAAGAAGTAAATCATCAAAAAATAGATTTATTAAAACAAGGTTTAATGCTTTCTCCTTTTTCAGAAGACCAGATAAAACTTAAAAATAGCAATATAACGAATATGAGCTTTGTTTATATAAATGATTACGGCGGGCGAATTGAACAAACAATAAAGTTCTAAGCTTATTTACCTTTTTTGAAATTTAAACACCTATTTATGAATAGGCACAAAGACTATGTCAGAATGGTTCATACCCAGTACATGCTTTAAAAAGCGCACTAGTTATTATCTAGTATTAAGTATAGCGATTAATGTGCCATTAACTGTATATGCATCAGACAATATGAGTGGGAAAAATATACTAAAAGCTGACTTTGATACTAACTTTTTAGTAGGAAATGCACAGAAAATTGACATTGGTCGATTTAAATACGGCAACCCTATTTTACCTGGTGAATATAGTCTGGATGTATATATTAATGGCCAATGGCTAGGTAAACGAAAGTTTCTTTTTAAAACTACAAATTCGAATGAAAATGCAAAAACCTGTTTTACAGCAGATATGCTTTTAGAATATGGCGTTAAAACAGAAATTATTCATCGGGAAGCCAATAATTTACCTACCTGTAATGATCTAGAAAAATGGGTTAATGATGCTTTTTATCAATTTGATACCTCGCGTCTGAGACTTGATATTTCGATCCCTCAGGTTGCTTTGCAAAAAAATGCTCAAGGATACGTCGACCCACGTTTATGGGATCGGGGTATAAACGCTGCTTTTTTTGCATACAATGCTTCTGCATATCGTATTGTAAGTAATGACCATGAAACAAATCATGCTTTTATGGGTACAAACGTCGGGATAAATCTCTATGACTGGCAATTACGCCATAGTGGGCAATGGAAATGGCAAGATCATAACGAAATTCCAAAAAAGTCTTCTTTCTATACATCAAACAATACATATGCCCAAAAAGCATTTCCTAAGTTTAATAGTGTCGTTACTTTAGGTGATTACTTTACCAATAGTAATTTTTTTGATGCCTTACCTTATCGCGGAATTAACGTAGCAAGTGATGATCGCATGCTGCCTAACAGCATGCTTGGATATGCGCCACAAATTCGGGGTTATGCAAAGACTAATGCAAAAGTTGAAGTGCGCCAACAGGGAAATTTAATTTATCAAACTACTGTTACTCCTGGAAGTTTTGAAATTAATGATCTTTATCCGACAGGTTTTGGTGGTGAACTACAAGTTTCTATATACGAGACGAATGGAGAGATTCAAAAGTTCTCTATTCCCTATGCTTCTGTAGTAGAGATGCTTCGCCCAAAGATGAGTCGTTATTCTTTTACTCTAGGACAATTTAGAGATGCTAATATCAATTTAAATCCATGGCTAGTACAAGGTAAATATCAACGAGGCATTAATAACTATTTAACAAGTTATACTGGGTTTCAGGCAACCGAACACTACCAGTCTTTTCTGATAGGTAGCGCATTTGCAACTCCAATTGGTGCTATTGCAGTTGATGCAACTCAATCGAAAGCTAATTTTGATCAAAAACCAACACTAAAAGGGCAAAGTTACCGTTTAAGTTATAATCGACTATTTACGCCAACGAATACAAATTTAACTTTAGCAACCTACAGATACTCGACCGAAAATTATTTGAAATTAAGAGATTCAATTTTAATTCAAGATTTACAACAACGAAATATTGATAGTTTTTCTGTAGGAAAACAAAAAAGTGAATTTCAGATCACATTAAATCAAAGTCTTCCAAATCAATGGGGCAATTTTTATTTAGTGGGTTCATGGATTAATTACTGGAATCAGCCTAATCGCAATCAACAATTTCAATTTGGTTATAGTAATCAATTTAAAGATTTGACTTACAGCATTTCTGCAATTACTCATGAGCTTGATCTCGAAGATCAACAGACTAGTCACGAAACGCAGTATTTATTGTCTTTGTCTTTTCCACTCAAATTTAAGAAAAACACAATTAATTTTAATAGCTCTATTTCTGAAGATAGCAAAACTGTAGGTATGAGTGGTTATATCGGAAACCGCTTTGATTATGGCACGTCCGTTTCATACCTAGATCAAGGACAAAGCAGTGTAAATATTAATGGTACCTACCGTAGTAATTACACAACTATAGGTGCGTCATTTAGCCAATCCGATGCATATCAGCAGGAAATGATCAATTTAAATGGAAGTGTGGTTGCTCATTCTCAAGGGCTTTTATTTGGACCAGATCAAGTGCAAACCATGGTATTGGTCTATGCCCCCGAAGCCACAGGTGCCCGAGTCGGCAATACATCTGGACTAAACATTAATAAACATGGGTATGCTGTAATCCCTTATGTTACGCCCTATCGCTTAAATGACATTAGCCTTGACCCTCAAGGGATGCCATCAAATGTTGAACTTTCAGAAACAAGTCACCGTATTGCACCTTATGCAGGATCAATAACCAGAGTCAATTTCTCCACAAAAACGGGCTATGCACTTTTTATTAGTACTCAAACTCCTAATGGTGGTCACCTACCATTTGCTGCACAAGTGTTTAACCAGAATAACGAAGTAGTTGGAATGGTAGCCCAAGGTAGTCGTATTTATTTACGTACGCCCCTGTCTCATGATCATCTTTATGTGAAGTGGGGAGAAAGTAATACCGAAGAATGTCAACTTGAATATGACATTCAATCAAAAATCTCACAGGAAAAACAATCAATTATTATGACAGAGGCAATCTGCAAATGAAAAAAATACTGATTCAGAGTGGTTTATTAATCACTAATTTCTTTATTTACAACCAAGCAAATGCAAACTGTACTTTAAGTAAAGGTTTTACTACAGTTGATATTCCAATAACGATTGGCACCATTGTGGTTCGTCCAAATGATCCTGTAGGCACAGTTTTACAAAAGAATACTTTTACCATTTCACCCAATAATTCTACTGCAACGTGTAAACGCCCTGGTGACCAAATTATAGCGGCTCTACCTCTAAATTATCCAATTAGTCCAATAGGCAATAATGTTTACGCCACAAATATACCGGGTATAGGTATTCGAATTTACCGTGAGGCAACTGACTCTTCAAACTCTTCTGGTTATTACCCTTATAAGCTTACATTGACACCTCATACAGCATATACACTTTCGCCAGGCTATATTGTTTTGGAAGTGATTAAAACTGCTACCACTACTGGTTCTGGTGCATTAGTGGCTGGCCGTTATAGTACTTACTATGTAACAGGTCAACAAAATCGCCCCTTCTTAACGACTACAGTATTAGGTAGTTCACCTATTCTCATTGCATCATCATCTTGTGAAATTCAAAATGGCGTAGATACGGTTATTGAACTTCCGACTGTGACAAAATCAGGCTTTCGAGCTATCGGAACAACTCAAGGTGAGAAAAACTTTAACCTATCCATTCTTTGTAATGGTGGCGAGAATAACTCCGGTATACCTACAAGTAACACATTGAGTTTAAGCTTTGACTACAATTCCGATGCTGCAAACAGTCAGGTTATTAGTAATAGTGCTGCTGAATCAACTAAAGCGAACGGTGTTGGTGTAGAACTTCTATGGAATATGAATGGTACAAATAGTACGATTCAAAAAGGAAATAAACTAGGTATTGGTACTATAGGCTCCAACCAAACAGTTCAATATGATGTGCCATTAACTGCACGTTACTACCAAACTGCTGCCAATGTAACGGCGGGAGAAGTCAAAGCTAATGCCACCGTCACGATTCAATATGATTAGAGGCAATTTCATTCTTTCTGACTACTGAATCTTAAGAAGAGGTAGTTAGATACGTTGAAGAATAAAGTTATTTGACTAATTTTTAACTAATACTAAAAGAATCATTTTTTGATATAAATTATTTTTTAAATTTTACTAACAAATAAATTAAAAAAATGCTCATAAGCGAATAAAGCCAATGAGCATTAGTGATAACCACTTAACCTGAAATACAAATTGTGGGAAATAGATCACAATTTGCATGACTATAATTTCAAAATTTAGCTTAAATATCAAGTCTTTTTTTTAACAAAAGTTTGATAAAACTATTTAACCAGTTAATTTTAAACAAAAATTAATTAAAAATAAAATTTAGAATCCCTATTCTACAGACTTTCTAAAGAATTATCATTCGATTAATTAAGAAAATATGAATTTTATAGAGATTAATGTGCAGTAAAATTAAAAAGTCGTTTAGGTAGAATGTTTGAGTTAAAGCCCTAACTTCAAATTATGTAATTCTCTGAACTATAAAGCTTTACATAACCTATAAGAAAAAAAACATAAACAAATCGGGAAATATTCTTCAATTACAGCCTAAATCCCAGTTTTTATTACAAAACAGCATGCTTATTTTTTGGAAAATCTTTTGTATTTTATTATTAAGTTTAGGGGCTTTCGGAGTTGGTTTAGGTATTAGTCATTGAGATTTTTTCTTATTTTTTATTGGGATACTTTTTCTATTGTGTTTTTTTCTAGCCTTAAAGCAAGCGCGAGAAGATGCAGGGATTTTCCCAGATGAATAAACACTTTATTTAATCAATAATCTAGCAACAAAAACAAAAGAATGATTGAATATCTCAACCTAAATCTCAAGGATTAGCATTAAAGTATGTCTAAAAAGTCTTCGGATGCAGGCATCTTTTTATGGATGACATATCAAACCATGCAAAATATGGGGTTAGATGCTGCTTCAATTTTTGCTAGCGTTAATTTGCCCAATCAACCTCCTGATAAAAATATCCGACGTGATAATTCAACTCAAAATCGTTTTTGGACTGCAGCAGAAAAAATTAGCAACGATACAGATATTGGTTTACACGTAGGACACCAAATGCCTGCCTTTAGAGGATTAGTAATTGAATATCTATTCTTAAGTAGTCCTACATTTGGAGATGGCTTAAAAAGAGCATTAAAATATCAAGCCTTACTTACAGATGTTTTCAAACTCTCATTAACTGTTAAGGAAGATAAAGCAATTTTATCGGGCTTCGAACATCCTGTAAGACATTATTTAGAAGCTGCGATTGGAATTTTTATTAATTTCTTTGAGTATATAACTCATAATAATTTTAAACCCACAGAAATTCATCTGACTTACACAAAAGGCGCCTCAACTGAAAATTATGAAAAGACTTGGAAATGCCCAGTAATTTTAGGAAAACCCACTGGAGCTATCATTTTTCCTACTGCTTTATTAAAACAATCTTCACCTGCTGCTGAACCAGAATTATTGAAAGTTCATGAAAATATCGCAGAACAACAATTAGCTAATTTAGAAAAACATCAACTTATTTATACAATTGAACGTTTACTAAGTAATGGGCTTCTTGAGTCAGGTAAATTTGATCAAAAATATATTGCTGAACAGTTGAATCGGAATCCCCGCACCCTTCGAGCTGATTTACAGGCATTAAATACCAATTATGAACAAATTTTAAATCACTATAGAGAAAAGTTAGCTAGAAAATTACTTGCTCATACTCAAGAAAGTATTGATCAGATTGTTTATCTTACTGGGTTTTCTGAGCCTTCAGCATTTACTAGAGCTTTTAAACGTTGGACAGGCGAAACGCCTAGTGCTTATCGTCAACGTAAACAAAATAAATTCGAGAATTGATTTTTGAGGCAAAACGTTCACTGCCTGTTAAGTCAAAAGCAAATCTATTACTTCTTTTACAATGAGACAAATCAGGTTTAAGAAGTGATTATTTACTATGCTCGGCTTCCCAGTAGGTGTTTTTGTCGCAAATGGTTTGGAATGGTATTTTCATAAAGTATGGTTACATGAATTCCCAACGAAACATCGCAATAGCCCTTTTTTCACTCATATTGCTCATCATAAGCGTGCTCGCTTAAATCATTTTCATGATGAGGGATATGCACAATCAATGTTCAAAAATGCAGAAATTTATAATGAAAAAACTGCATTAATTGGTTTAGCTGGTGCAGCCACTATCTTTTTACCTGTAGCTCCTTTTTTTACTGCCGGATTATATTACGGGATATGGAACTACTGGCGAATACATGCTAAATCACATTTAGACCCCGAGTATGCTAAAAACCGTATACCGTGGCATTATGATCATCATATGACCAGCAATCAAAATGCTAACTGGTGTGTTACCCGGCCTTGGTTCGATTATATTATGGGAACTCGAGTCACGACGGAAGTCTCTAAAACCGAGACCAATCCTTTAGGAATGAAATTACCAGAATGGATTGAAAAGCCTGTAAATAAGGCTGCACATAAATTACTGAGTAAATCTTTTGCTAAAATTGATTTAAATTCACGTAAAGATCAGTCCGATTTAAATAAAGGAATAGAAGTTGCTTTAATATAATCGATTTAAAGATGCTGCTAAAAACCAGCAGCATCTGTCTTAAACTCTAAATGGTTCAAAACAATTCAAAAGAAAATCCATCACTACTCTTACCACGGGACTACTTCTTAGATCTTCATGGATGACCAACCAAATTTCAGCGCTCATCGGGTCATTATCTGGTAATTTTATCAAATTGCCTTGTTGGCCTAAAAAGTCAGGTAGTACAGCTAAACCTACTCCCCCACATGCAGCTCTCCATTGCAACTCAGGATGATTAGTAACCATGAGCGGGTCTTTATTATTCAATTTTTCTTTTAATTTTTGTTGTTTCTGTCCATGTACACCACCGACCTCCACACTAATCCACTCATAATTTTCTTGATTCGTTGAAGCCAAATAACTTGGAGTAGCATATATTCCAAAAGGGATTTCTCCGACTTTACGAGCAACTAAATATTCATCTTTAGGTCGCCCAAATCTTACGGCAATGTCAGCCTCTCTATGCTGCAAAGATACATAATGAACATCTCCAAGTACTCGTAGTTTTAATTGTGGATAATGACGATAAAACTTTCCGAGATGAGGCATGATTAGATGAGCAGCGGTTAACGGAGGCATACTAATAGAAACAGTCCCCGTAACCTCCTGCTGTCCAGCCAGAGCAAGCCTCTCAATAGAAAACGTCTCTTCCATCATACGTGCCACTACTTGGGCAAGCTGCTCGCCTTCAGATGTTAAAACGTAAGTGCGGGGTCTACGATCAACTAATTTTAATTTTAAGCTCTGTTCTAACTGAGCAATTCTTCTTGCAACAGTGGCATGGTCAACCCTTAACTTTCTTGCCGCAGCTGAAAGTGATTTTTCTTCAGAAAAAACTGAAAAATAATGTAAATTTTCCCAATCTATCATTGTGCAAATTTTCACATTAGAGATGAATTAATATGGAATTGTACACCTTTAAGTGATTACTCAGAATAGAGACATTCTTTTTCGGAGCCCTATCATGAATAAAACGGTGGTTTATGCCTACACAGGTGTTGTAATAACGATGCTTTTTTGGGGCTCAGCATTTAATGCGATGTCTTATATTATCCAATCGATGCCTCCTCTTTCGGCAGCAGCTGAGCGTTTTACGCTTGCAAGCCTTGCTCTATTTACTATTTTTGCGGCCATGGGAAAATTACGTTGGGCTACTTTTCAGCAGAATTTATTTATCTATCTTATTATTGGAATTATAGGGATTGCTGGTTTTAATATAGGTTGTTTCTATGGCTTGCAAACAACATCAGCAGTCAATGGTGCCTTAATCATGGCAACCACACCATTGATCACTCTACTGCTAGCAATTTTACTTGATGGAGAAAAATTAACACTTCCTAAATTTATCGGAGTTGTATTTGGTTTAAGTGGTGTGCTTTTCGTTATTAGCCATGGGCATATTTCCACGTTAATTCATTTAAAAATAGCAATTGGTGACTTTTATATCTTACTTGGTGGTATCAGTTTTTGTTTAGCCAATGTGTTATCACGCCGGTATGTAAAAAATGCTACGCCTCTAGAAACTACAACGTTCTCTATGCTGTTCGGTGCTTTGACTCTAATCATATTAAGTCTAATTTTCGAGCACCCATTTAAAGCAGTTGTTATGGCGCCTATTACTGCACACTTCGCTATGGGATACGTCATTATTTGCTCTACTATGATTGCTTATTTATTTTGGTTTAATGGCATTCAAAAACTAGGCGCAGGTAGAGCATCAATCTTTTTTAACTTTGTTCCAGTTTTTAGTATGTTAGTTGCAATGTTAGCTGGTCAAACACTTAATATCTGGCAAATTATAGGGACTGCTTTAGTTATGCTAGGCGTGCTAAGTAGTAGCGGCTTTATTCAAATTAAACGCCGTCCTGCACTTATAACCAAGCCTTGTACTAAATAGTGATCACACAAATTCATCTTAATTATTGCGTTGTAACAAACAATGTATGTTTCTTTAAAACTTAACAAATGGCTGCCATATATAGTTTTAAAAACACAACAAGGAGAAATTAAGATGAATTTGGATTTTACAACAATCGAAAAACAGGCCCAATTGCTCAAAGAAGAGCAAGAGAAATTAGAACAGAAAGATCATGATTTTCAGTTAGCTTTAGACAAGCACCGAGAAGCATTAAAAGACTTATTTAAAGAACTGTTTCACGATCGAGAAATTAAAACAGAAAAAGGAGGTCAATTTTGTGTCATATTTGGTGATTTTAAAATTTCTTTATTAATTGAAACAGCCAAATTTGAAAATGGTGTGCCCGTTAAATTAAACTCTGTGAACCCAATTATCGTTAAATTTAAGAAAGATAAACCAGTTGCCAAAGCTCAATTTTCCGATGCGACGCAATATCTAGATAGTGCATTTCAAACACCGCATTATCAGTACTACTATAAGCACGATGATAAAACCCAATTAGTTCAATTTTCGGAGTTACCCGTATTTTTTCAAGCCATTCTTGATGCTGAAGTCTAATTATCTGCCCTCATTAGAGGGCTTTTTTTATAGATTTTATTTACCACTCACTTTCTCATCTTTATAAAAACACTCACCTCACCAGTCTACTGTTCTCACCACATCTAAATTTATGAGTACAAAAAATTAAAGCAATGATTTACCGAAACCATTGCTTCTTTTTGAAATAGCTTGTATATACATGTTTATATTTGTTTGTACAAAATGGATTCTAATAAAAGAAAAGCTCTTAAAGGATAAGGAGAGTGTTATGGACTCATCAACTGGAACATCGAAAAGTGGGTTTGTTGAAAACCGAAGTATTGACTTTATTCCTGAAAATGAAAGGCATGGCAGTATATTCGCCCAATTTACACTTTGGTTTGGTGCCAATTTACAGATTACAGCTATTGTCACGGGTGCATTAGCTGTCGTATTAGGTGGTGATGTATTTTGGTCAATCATTGGCTTATTTATTGGACAATGCTTTGGTGCTGCTGTCATGGCTTTGCATGCAGCTCAGGGACCCAAACTTGGCCTTCCCCAAATGATTTCCAGTCGGGTTCAATTTGGAGTGTATGGTGCATGTATTCCCATTATTCTGGTTTGCCTGATGTATATTGGCTTTACCGCAACTGGTGAAGTACTCGCTGGTAAAGCAATTGCACACCTTGCACAAGTCAGTAATACAACAGGTATTTTAATCTATGCTTGTTTTATTATTTTATTTGCAACTATTGGCTATCGCTTAATTCACTGGGTAGGAAAAGTCGCAAGTGTCATAGGTTTAATAGCTTTTATTATTATCCTTACTCAAATTTTAGCTCTCTCGAATATTTCAGAATTGCTTGCTGTACGCCATTTTAGCTGGCCATCTTTTTTATTGGCAGTTTCTCTTTCTGCTTCTTGGCAAATTTCATTCGGACCTTATGTAGCAGATTATTCTCGTTATTTACCTACAAAGACCTCTTCAAATCGGGTGTTTTGGGCAGTTGGCCTTGGGTCTTTAGTCGGCTCACAAATTTCTATGACACTTGGTGTATTGATTGCTCAAGTATCAAATGGTGGTTTTGTCGGTAATGAAGTTCAGTATGTTGTAGGTATGAACCCAATCGCTCTTGTGATTACTTTCTTATATTTTAGTATTGCATTTGGAAAGGTCACTTTATCCACACTCAATGCTTATGGCAGTTTTATGTGTATAGCGACCATTTGGAACAGCTTTAAACCAACTGGACAGATTTCAAAACTGACCCGACTTGTTATTGTTCTTGCAATGGTTCTGATCTCGACATTTATTGCAGTTGTAGGTGAACACACCTTCTTAAGTGCATTCAAAGCTTTTATTTTATTTCTTCTGACATTTTTCATTCCTTGGAGTGCAATTAATTTAGTTGATTATTATTTTATTTCTAAAGAAGAATGTGATGTAGACGCACTATATGATCCAAATGGTAGATATGGGCGCTGGAACACCATTGGTATAGCTTGTTATTTTATTGGCATATTACTTCAACTGCCCTTTATCGATAGCAAATTTTACAAAGGCCAAATTGCCGAAATGTTAGGTGGAATTGATTTATCCTGGTTAGTTGGATTGTTATCGACTGCACTTTTATATTATATGCTGGCAAAAAGAGCCCAAACAAAGATTTCAAAAAATCTTGAGCTTGAACAAATCAAATAGTTTTGCAAGAGATATCAAAGTTAACTCAACAATACTTTGATATCTCTTTAAAATTTTCTTCTATTCTTGAACAGTATTTACCTGTGCAGAAGCAGGTAATCCGAATAATTTATCGAATGTCCAGTTAAATATAAATGTATAAATTGGAATGATAATAATAAAGACAACATCTAACCAAAATGCCGCAACAAGAGAAATATCCATCCACCATGCAATCAGCGGAATTAAGAACATCACTAAAGTGATTTGAAAACCGATCGCATGCGCGATTCTACGTTTAACAGTGCGTGACTTATTCTCTTGTCGTGCTTCCCATTTTTCGTAAAGAATGTTGTAAATAAAATTCCATGTTACCGCAATTGTCGTAATCATGACTGAGAGCGGTCCCGTGTGCTCTACACTATCTCCGGCCAAAAGAGCTAAACCTACTGATGAAATCACCATTCCAATAATTTCATATGAGGACACATAAACAATACGACGCTTTAAACCTTGCATAACCAATCATCTTTTCTTACTTCTTTTTATTTTAGTTTCAGTTAAAATCACATATAAAGTTAACAGCTTTCAGTTTCACTGATATCAAAATGAATTTTAATAGCGAAAATATAGAGCTTTTCTTAACTGTACTAGATACTGGTTCTTTCTCGGCAGCGGCACGTAAGTTAAATCGAGTACCCTCAGCTGTGAGCATGGCTGTTGCCAATATTGAGGCAGAACTTGGTTACCTTTTGTTTGAACGTACTCACCGTAAAGTCATTCCTACTTCAGCGGCTTTAGCATTAGAGCCCCAAGCACGTATTATTGCTGAGCAGCTTAGGTTATTAAGTACCCATGCCTATGAGCTTTCGCTAGGACTTGAAAGTAAATTAAAAATTGGTGTTGTTTCAGATGCAAATACCAATTTACTTTTTAAAGCGATAAAAAAACTGGCTGATAAATTTCCCTTACTTAATGTAGAGATTATTACAGCCCCCCAAGACGATATTCTAAATTTGCTCTATACAGAAAATATTAACCTTTGTCTGGCAGGTTCTGATCTCAATATAAAAATGCGTGAAAGCTTACAATTAGTGATGAATGAAACTCTAGTTGCCACAATTTCTGTTCACCATCCACTTTTAAAACAAAATGATAAGTTAATCTCTATTGAAGAATTAATTAATGTTCGACAAATTGTAGTTGCAAGTAGTGAATTAAACATACAGGATTCACGTTCAATTGTTGGAGCAATGTACTGGAAAACCAATAGTTTACAGACCGCGATTAATATGGTTGAGGCTGGTTTAGGATGGGGAAATTTTCCTTTATCTTTGGTAAAAGAAAAAATTGAACAAGGACATTTAGTTCAACTAGATTTTAAAAATACAAAAAATCATTTACCACTATCTATTTATCTCATCTGGCTCCTAGATAAACCATTATCAAAAGCAGCAAGAGAACTTGTTCAAATGATTCAAGCAAATTTATCTCATGCTGCTTATTAAAAACCGCCCTATAGGCGGTTTTTAGTGCTTATTTAGATTTATCAGCTTCAGCTTTATCATTTTTATGCTTATAACAATAGCCAAACATTGCACCTGCGCTGAAGAAAAACATTGCTTTTAACATGATGACACTCCTATGCCTCGTTTAGTGAAAATTAAACTTAGCATTTAGGTGTGTTTCACTTTGACTACTATTTAAATCAGTTTTGTTCATAATGAAAATTTACGTGTCAATCTTTTTCAATTTATTAAAAAACACAAAAAAACTATTTATTTGATTCTATTAGATTAATTTTTTAAGAGATTTAGGTTTTAGTTATCCTTTAAAAACAAAGCAAAAAGCCTATTCATAGCGAATAGGCTTCTTACTGTATTTCAGGACTAAGCAATAATAATAATTATCAAAAATACTCCACTACTGTATAAATTCCAAGTGTTTTAGTCAAGTATAAAATTCATCAATTACAAATAGTTGTAGGAAGTGTGAAAGAATATTCATTCTGTGTTTTGCTGATAAAACTTACTGTAAAGTTATACTAATTTTAGAACCGGTCGTAGTCTTATTTTTTAATTTGCGAACTTCAAAATTCTTATAGATTGATAGTAATAGATTTAATAAATTTATCTCTATATGAACCCAGAATAACTTGTTCTATTCTATTCATTCTATTACGCATATCTTGAAAGTAAACCACATTGTAAGATTCTAATATTTTCTCTTTCTCGTCTGCCTTTCTAATAAATAGTGGTTTATCACTTAAGTTATCTTCAAAAAATTTAAATGTTCTCCGTAAATCTTGAAAAGTAAAAGAGATATTACACTGCCCTTCTATTTTTTTTCGGAATTTTGAAATATTAACAATATGGCCAGTTTTAGACTTCACAGATGGGAACACCCATTCTTCATTAATTTTCATTTTACGATTTTTCATTAGATGCCAAAGGAAATCACCCATATAAAGTTTATAGCGCTCATTATTATAAGTATTTATAAAAGAAAGACTTCCTTCATCTAAGTCTAGATCTTCCCAACGTAAGCTTTCACACTCATTTCTAAAAAGTCCTGTTAAAACAAGTGTTAATAAAAAGTCCTTATTTGTTTCATTTTCTTGGCCCCGACCTTCATATTCAATAATTGCGTGTACCCATTTTTCTAAATTTTCTCTATGAATGTAGTTACTTCGACTTGAAACTGCTCGCCAACGTTGTTTTGAATTTAAAAAATTAACTGGGTTCATCGCAGATATGATGAGTTCTTTACTTCTGTCTTGATAATACTTAACCGAAAAACGATAAATAGCTCGAAGTACTCGCATAGATAAGTTCGCTTTGGCATAACTAATTTTAGATAATTGAATATACTTATCTTCAACCATCTGTTCAGTAATATCAGTAAGTTTAAGCTCCCTCCAATCCATTAAGTATTTTTCTATGACATCTCTATAATCAACTAGTGTTCTGTCTTTTAGTTTGTGTTGATTGATATATGCTTGAAAAGCTTCATCGAGACTAGGCTGGTTAATTTTCTTATCTAAATTATTTTTTAATATTTTATTATTTTCGCTAATTAAATAATTGTTTTCAGTTAAATCTTTTAACTTCTGCTGAGCAAGTATACGAGCTTCTTCAAGAGTAATTTTTTCGTAATCTCCTAATTTACAACGTATTGCTCTACCTTTTACTTTCTTTTCTACAATATAGGTTTTATATGAATTATTTACACGAATAGCAAAACCAATAATCTCACTGTCTCTATAAATTGCTGGAATGAGTTTAAGTTGATCGATAAATGACTTAGTTAGCTTTACTCGTGAAGTGCTCATAAGCTAGAATCCCTAGCGCTTGTGATAATTAACAATATCGCAAAATATTTTTCAGGTCTACTGCACACCTACTTTTGAAAAATACTTGTGTTTAATAAAAAAATTGATTAGTATTGCAGGCACTGAAAAGCCTTGAGATTAAAAGCTTTTCTTATTTATAGGGCCTATAGCTCAGTTGGTTAGAGCAGCGGACTCATAATCCGTTGGTCCACAGTTCAAGTCTGTGTGGGCCCACCAAATACAAACCCCAAAAACTATAAGTTTTTGGGGTTCTTTAATTTTAGACATACAGTCCAATATCACTACATTATTCAAAAATTGTTCGATTAAACTTAAAAAAATCTTTTCCTATTTCCATATTTTTAAACATTCCTTTTAATATTTTGATTATTATTAATTATTAACTTAATTATTTGATCTATTTTTAGGCTAAATTTTGTTGAGGCATTGATTTCGAGTTTTCCATTTGAACATCCCAAAACTTTTTCCATAAATCACAGTATTCGAGACATAAATTTTCTAAACGAATATAGTCTTCTTCTGTACAAGCTTGCCTCAAAATAAACCAAAGGTCTTCTTCATGGTCATCATCTGCTGCCTCAGCAGTTTTGTCTTCAGAGACGCCATGAACATGGTAATATCCACCCCCCTCAACCTCTATACCAACAGCACTTGTTGCTCTACGTAAAGGTGGACTATATAAAATAACTTCTTCTTCAGCTACTGCCAATAAAGCTGAAACAGCTTTATAGTCGTTATAAGAGTTTTCTAAAAATTCTCTTACTTGATGTGCAATGCTGGTCGGTTTATAACTTCGGCGCTCTTCCTCTGTTACGCCAAAATCATTAAGCACATCTTCGAATAAAGGATAATGGGCATATTCAGGGTTTCCCTGATAGTAACCATCTCGATCGGCTCCAGGACGGAATCCAAACTCATCAAATATATTCAGGCTTAAAAGAAAACGCGGGAACATTTTTGCCCCTGCATGCAATCTAGGCTCTAACTGCTTAGTTTGATACTGAGCCATTAATAAAGCATCTGTAAATGTTTGTACGATTGCATGTCGATACTCTAAATGAATACGCTTTAAATTTTCTTTATTAATTTCTCCGTTATTTAAAGTTTCAATTGCAGGATGATGAGATACAGGATGCTGCGCAATCTTCGCTCTTAATTGAGTTAAAAAGTTAAGATTTTTATCCCAAAGTTCAGCTGAAATGCTTTGTTTCATCCCTGCGAGTGCCTTTTTCCTAGGATTATTAAAGTTCTCAAATTTTTTAGGCATAATACACTCTCGTTAAACTTATTAAAGTTTTTTGGTTTTCCATATTTTATTTTAAAAACAAAGAGTTATACCAAAAATAAAACTCCTTTTATCAAAAATCCATATTAGAATTAAAATCATACGAAATCAAATAGAATATTTAAAAAAAGTTAAAAATAATGCCTATTATTTTTATAATATTAACTTGAATCAAATTATGTTTTTGATTATGATCAAATTGATTAAAAATTTAAAATCTATGTAAAGTAATAATTAGTTTTAACTAAATGGAATAGTAATGTCAAAAAAAGAAGATATTATAAATACTGCTTTGGATCTTTTTAACCAAATTGGTTATAACGCTACAGGCGTAGATAAAATTATTGCTGAATCGAATGTAGCCAAGATGACTTTCTATAAATACTTTCCCTCTAAAGAAAGTTTAATTATGGAGTGTCTGCATCATCGAAATATTAATATACAAAATTCAATTTATGAAAAATTAAATTTACATCCAGATGCTGAGCCGCTTGAAAGAATACATCTTATTTTTAACTGGTATATTGACTGGATTAATAGCGAAAACTTTAACGGTTGCTTGTTTAAG